>CAMWMK010000003.1 GCA_947175295.1 uncultured Porphyromonadaceae bacterium | reverse complement strand
TTTTTTATTTATCCGTCGCAGAGGGGTATTGGCGACACTTGTTCAACCGTTCACATTTACAATGAACAAAACAGAACTTGCTCGTAAGATACAGGCTCTTGATGGATTAGACAACGAGGAGAAAACCGCGTTGCTTGAGCTATTGCGAAAGCAAAAGAAATATGGTCTTGTATGGGAAGAAAAATCTGAAGACATAGAAGAACGTCTCCGTGACGAGCTTCCTATCCTTGTTGAGCGTAATGATGAAAAGGTGCATCCAATCATATCAGATAATCCGGATGCTCCCAATCATCTTATAATCGAAGGTGATAATCTTGCAGCTCTAACAGAGTTATCTTATACTCACGCTGGCAAAATTGATGTAATCTACATTGATCCGCCATATAATACTGGAAAGAAGGATGAGTTTAAATATAATGATGATTTTATAGATAGCGAAGATGATTTCAGACATAGCAAGTGGCTTTGTTTTATGAAACGTAGATTGAAGCTTGCACATAGCTTGTTATCGGATAATGGCATAATATTTATATCGATAGATGATAATGAAATAGCGCAACTTAAATGTTTAGTTGATGAAATTTTCAATTCTTCGCCTAATATTAAGCTATCGAATAGTCTTGGAGTTCTAGTTTGGGATTTAGGTACTGGTACACAGGCTGGTCATTTTACCCGATCTCATGAATATGTTCTCGCCTATTGTAAAAATAAGAGTTTGCTTCCTAACTTTTCAGGAGGCGAGGGTATAATTGACCACTCTGCACTTAAGAAGATATCAAAAAAGAATCCACCTGTTGAATATACTTTTAAAGCAGGAACAATATTTTTAGCTCCAAATGGGACTGAATTATTTGATTCTTGGGGAGAATCAGAAAAGACGGAGTTGGTTGCTGGACAGATGGTTGCTGAAAATGGTAAACTTAAATATGATGTTACATTGAGGGCTGGTTTTGCAATGATCTCTCAAATGAAATCATGGTTTAATGGTCAGTATACGATTGACTCTAAAGGGCAAGAAGTTGTTTCTTTTTATTTTAATGCTTCTGGGGTCTTACACTATAAGAAAAATAGATCAATAATCAATCCTTCTTCTACAATTAAGGATGTGGGATCTACTAAATCAGGAACAACTGAACTATTCAATATAATTGGATCTGCAGATAGTTTTGTTTATCCTAAACCTTCTGCTCTAATAAAGTTTTTATTAAGTCTAAAAGCTACTCCTGTCTTTATTTTGGACTTTTTCGCAGGCTCTGGTACTACACTTCATGCCGTTATGCAACTCAATGCCGAAGACGGCGGTAAGCGTACGTGTATTCTCTGCACTAATAATGAAAATGGAATCTGTGAGAATGTAACTTATGAGCGAAACAAACGAGTTATAGAAGGCTATACCAAACCGAATGGGGAATACGTGGCCGGTCTTACCGACAATAATCTCCGTTACTATCGTACGGAATTCTTACCTCGGGAACGTTCCGTCAAGAATATGCGTGAACTCGTGAAAGCTTCTACCGGACTTCTGTGTATCAAGAATGACCTGTATACGGAGGCTCCATTTGGAGGCAAGAAGATGAATTCGAAGTATGCCCGATATTTTGAACATGGAGAGAAACGAATGCTTGTCATCTACGACGAAAGGACAATACCTTTTATTGTGGACATTGTCAAGTCGTTGCCCGAAGGTGAGAAGATAAAGGTATATGTTTTTTCTTATGGAAGCTATAGCTATGAGGATGAATTTGCTGAAGTTGAGAATCAAGTAGAGCTTTGCGCACTTCCTCAAGCCATCTATGATGCCTATCAGAAAGTGCTTCCCAAACGTAAGCCTAAATTTATCGTAGATGATCTTGTATATGAGATAGAAGAATATGAATCTACTGAAGTGCAAGGTACTCTTGATTTCGATTTTGAAGAAACGGAGAAAGGAGGTGACGAATGAAACAGATACAATATCAGCAGGAAGCCGTGGATGAACTGGTAAACAAAACCATCGGCTTGCTTGGATTGAAGGGTAACCGCCATACACTCGTGTTTAAGTCGCCGACCGGTTCGGGAAAGACTGTCATGGCGTCGGAGATGCTAATGCGGCTTAGCCAGGAACTCGCAGAACGTCCTGATGCCCCCTTCACTGAAGTGGCATATATATGGATAGCTCCTAACAAACTGCACGAACAGAGCTACTTCAAGATGAAGAACTATTTTACTGAAACTTGCGCTCTTCGCCCCGTAATCTATGATGAACTCGATTATTCGGCCGATGGATATATTCGCCCGGGTGAGATTCTGTTTGTGAACTGGGAGAGTATCAACAAAGACAAGAACATTATGGTGCGTGATACCGAAAATTCGGCATCACTCTATGACATCACCCGTAGAACACAGGAAGACAATGGCATACCCATCGTACTTGTTATTGATGAAGAACATATGTTTGGCGGTAGGAATGCGAAGAAGTCGGAGAAAGTGCTCGCTACAATTCAGCCGAAAGTGGAAATTCGTGTGTCAGCCACTCCTCAGTCCATGGGGGAACAACAGGTAAACGTACCCCGTGAAAAGGTGATAGAAGAGGAGATGATTAAGGAGAATATCGTTCTTAATCCCGCTCTTGAGTTCAAGGATCCACAGGGTTCCCTCAATCAGCATTTGATTTGGCTTGCCATGCAGAAGCGTGAGGAACTCGCCAAGGCTTACAAAGATCTCGGGGTTGACATCAATCCGCTTTTGCTTATTCAGTTGCCGAATGATACGAGCGACAATCTTACAGCAGACGAATCAAGGATAAAAGACGAGATTATCATGACTCTTGATGCCTATGGAATAACTACCGAAAACGGTAAACTTGCAATCTGGCTTTCAGGAGAAAAGACGGATAATCTTGACGTAATAGACAGGCCGAATGACCCTACGGAGGTATTGCTGTTTAAGCAGGCTATCGCTCTTGGTTGGGATTGTCCTCGTGCCGCTGTGCTTCTTATTTTCCGAAAGATCGAAAGTTTCCAGTTCTCGGCCCAGACCGTGGGGCGGATTCTCCGTATGCCTGAACAGAAGTATTATACCGACCAAAGGCTCAATCAAGGATATGTATACACCAATCTATCGAAGGATATAATAGAAGTCGTCAAGGATGACATGGACTACCTATCTACCAATGTAGTGGCCATAAGGAGGGAAAACATCGTCAATGTCTCGCTTGACTCGGAATATTGTGAAAGAAAATCTGGCGATCGAAATCGACTTGGATCGGATTTCAAAAGAATACTCAGAGAGACGTTTGTGGTTGAATGGTCGTTGAAAAACGAGCAAATCTCATTGTTTTCAGAGGAAATGCTGTTTGGAGATGGAGAAATGGGTGATGATGCTGACGATCTCAGCAGTGTTGCCGCGCAGAACAGGGAGCGGGCCATAAAAGACAGAGGTTTGAATTTCAATGTGAAGAATGTCAGCACCGATATAGTTAAGGATCTTGATATGACAGGAGAAGTCGGAATCAGAATAGTGGAAAGCAAGGCCTCATATGTCAATAATATGGAGGATCTGAATGCAATGTTCCTGGCTTTCTGTAAGCGGCTCCTTGGGAATGAATATGAACAGCGGAGTGTCAAGACACTCGCAGGTGCGCTCAAAGAGGTAATGGAAGATCTGTTCGAGGTTTTCGAATATGATGCGATGAAGATAATGCTGTCGAATGATAACGTGCATCATAACCGCATAAAGTTTGAGCGTCTGATTGATAAGGCAATAAAGAATTATACCGAGATTCTCCGTTTAAGGCAAGCTGCAGCTAAGCGAAGAGCTTATAAACATTATAATTGGGAAGTGCCTGCACAGCGTGCCTATCTCGTGGATCAATACGATGAATTGCCGGAAGTGTTAGACCATGCTCTTGTGCCTTTCATGCAGTCTAAAAAGGCAAGCTCCCCAGAAGTTAAGTTTACTCAGTATCTGGAAGAGAATTCAGATGCCATTCAATGGTGGTATAAAAACGGAGATCAGGGCAAAGCTCATTACGCTATAGGATATACCAAATCATCAGGAGAAAAAGGGCTTTTCTATGTCGATTTCATCATAAGGATGAGGAGTGGGGATGTGTTCCTGTTCGATACAAAAAAAGGTGTGATAGATCCTGATGTCGTCGAAAAGCATAATGCCCTCATTGCCTATATCAATCTGCCGGAAAATAAGGCAAAGAATCTTCATGGTGGAATCATCGTGGAGGATAAGTTCGGCAACTGGGTATACTCTCCGTTCCCGATTGAAAATGAGACTGAACTTAACGATACTAAAAACTGGAATGAGTTCATTCCGCAGAAATACGTTTGACTCTATGGCAAAAGGAATAGACCAGAAATTCGTGCATTACGGCATCCGCCGCGACGACCTCGCCATGATCGAAGCAATCTGCACTGCCGAGAACATCGACTTCGACTGGATGGCGGAAGATATCCTCAAAGCATATCATGCCCGGAAGGTGGAGAAAATCGAAATCTCGGATGAGGAGGCTGAATCCATAATCCGCGAAGCCATCAACAGAATATGATGTACCATCCGATATGCCCAACGTCTAACGTATAACGCCCAACGAAAACAATGCTGATACAGAGAATCAAAGCCATCAACTATAAGACATATCTTGATCTGGACCTCGACCTGAGCGTCGACGAGGAGCGCCCGATCATACTCATAGGAGGACTGAACGGCGGCGGAAAGACCACTCTCTTCGAGGCCATCAGCGGTGCGCTCTACGGCTTGAAGATCGAGAACAAGGAGCACTTCATGGAGCTCGTAAACCAAGGAGCTGTAGACGAGGTAAAACCGGAAATTATTCTGCAGATTACATTCAGCGGAAAAGTCCTCGGCCAGGAGCAGAAATATATCCTTAAGCGCACCTATGCCCTCAATCCGTCGGGCCGACCTCTCGAAAGCGTCAGCCTGAACATGAACGGCAACATGTTTGTCTATGGCACCATGACCGCACCGAAAGACCGTAAACGAGCCGAGCAGGAGGTAAACAAGATCATCAAGGCCAATCTCCCGCAGGAACTCTCAAAATACTTCCTTTTCGATGCCATGCAGTCGAGCAAGCTTCTTGAGAAAAACGTATTTTCTCAGACCATCCGCGATAATTTCGAGAATGTGCTCGGGTTCAAGAAGTATCTTCAGTTGAGGCGTGCTGCCGAGAGGGTACAGCAGGAGTGGGCGCAACAGCGTCTGCTGGCTGAGCAGGAAGCTGCCGAATACTACGAACTCGTAAGCCAGAAAGAACGCCTCGAGACCGAGCTCAAAACGTGTGAGGCTGAGCAGGACCGTCTTTACAAGACACTCGTTGCCATAGAGGATGAGTATCGGAAAGCAAAAGAGGGGGTGCAGCAAAGCGCCGCGCTCAACAAGCGGATAGCGGAACTTACCTCCAAGATAGAGGATTTGGCCAAGCGGGCTTCCGCTTATGCCGACGACCTGAAAGGCTTCATGGAGAGCGTGGAGCAGAACGTTTTCCTTCCCAAGATGGCAGTTAACCTGAATGTGGAGATAAGCAATATCATGAGGGCCAAAGAGGAGGCACGGCAGTCGGGTACCGGGGCATATCCCATAGAGACGCTGCGCGAAGTCACATCCAGGATCATAGACTATCTTAAGCAGCTCTCACTATGCAGCGAGAGTGTGGATGAGGAAAACGTGGTCTCCCATATCGTGGCTGTACAGAACTCCACAAACGCCGAGGATCCTTACGGATACCTGGATTATGCAGAAACGGAGGCCCTGCGTCAGCTTACCGGAAGGGGTGGCAACAATCAGTTTGCCGTAATCTACCGTCAGCGCCAGGAGCTTGAAACGGGGCTAGCCATCCTTGATGACCTGCGCTCGGAGAAAACTACGCTCGAACAGACCAGAGCCGGAGGTAACGAATACATAATCGCGAGTTATGAGGAAAGCTGTCAGGCTCTCGAACAGGAAAAGACAAAGGAGGGGAAGCTGAAGCAGGATATTCAGAAACTCGACAGCCGCATCCACCGCTTTGACGTGCAGATACAGCAGGAGCCCGACGAGAGATATGATACCCTCGTCAAGCTCAAACCTTTCTTCGAGCGCGTGGCCGACAGTCTGCTGAAAAAGAAAAAGGCCCAGATAGAATTAGAAATGCAGTCTCAGCTCAATCGTCTGTTGGTTTCTTATCAAGGGCACATCGGACGCGTGGAACTGAGCGACAGCATGGAGAACTTCAACATCCGTCTGTTTCATACAAAAGGAAATCCCATATCCCTCAATCAGCTTAACGCCGCATCGAAGCAGATATTCATCCAGGTGCTGCTGAAAGTGCTCCGTAATCTTGGCGACTACAATCCCCCCGTGATGATCGACACGGTGATGGGAGTGCTCGACAATGAGAGCCGGGAGATGCTTTTCGAGGAATACTTTCCGAATCTCGCCGAGCAGACCATCCTTCTATGCACTACCTCGGAGGTGCGCCCTGACAGCGACTACCGCAAACTCGAAGCATTCATTTCAAAGACCTACACGCTGCGTCGCGACGTGGAGCGTCAGAAGACATTCGTCACAGACGACTATTTCGGTATAACCCTTAATTCCTGACCATCATGCCCCTGCAATTCGGAGACATATATATCCCGGAGAATTTCAACGAAGAATTCCAACCCCTGAAAAGTAGGCTGGAATCGATAATCAACCTTTCGCGAAGCGTCGGCAACGAAAGGCGCTACTCCGTGCCTCAGAACAAACTGATGCGCATCTGCCTTCTGACCGGCCTATCCCTTTCCGGAAAGAGGGATATCGGGGGGATTGAAGAAATCCGGCTTCAGAAAGGCAATCGCTTCGTGCCGAGTTTCTTCACCCATCAGGAACTTTCCCCGCTCTATTCCGCCCTCATAAAACTGCGTTACAATGACTCCGGGCTTGATCTGACCAACAACAGGGTGCTGTCGAGGATAATATCGGCGGAGATGACTCGGGGCCGCGACTTCCTTCTCGCCGACAATAATCTTGAGAGCTATCTATTCTCATCAGTCGGTCGGGCTGCGCATTCAATGGATATCCCTGTCTTGAACCTTCTGATAGGCAACTACGGCGATGCCGAGATGGAGGCCACACTCGACATAAACAGCAAGGCGATCACAAACTCACAGATCATCATAGCCGGAGCTACCGGGTCGGGAAAGACCAACCTCCTGGCCGTCTTGATGCAGCAGATAAGGCAGCGTTCTTCAGAAAGCGCCTATCCGGTCAATTTCCTGCTGTTTGACTATAAGGGTGAGTTCAGCGACATCCAGAACAACGCCTGGCTATCTCATTTCGATGTAGACCGCTCCTGTATCCTCGACCCGATAGACAGTCCGCTGCCGTTCACCCCATTCAAGGATTTCACGGGGAGGTCGATCAATGAAATAAATCTATATTCCACAGAGATGGCGTCCGCCCTCGCATCGATCGACCGTAGTTCGCCAAGCTCCATCATGGGCAACCGTCTGAGCGATGCGATAGTGGAATGCTATAAGCAGACAAATGGAGCCCCTATATCTTTCGCCTCCATGCTGAAGGAATATAAAGCGAGGATGAAGGATCCGGAAAAGGAGGATTCCATCTCATCCATACTTAAGCAGCTGGATCGTGCCAACATCTTTGACACTGAAGACCGTGTTGATATGATAGGGGAGAGCTATATAGTGAAGATGGACGGTTATCCTAAAGACGGCCCGATAGCAAAGGCTATCGTATATTTCATCATGTCGAAGCTCAACAACATCTACGACCAGCTCGACAAGCAGGCCGACAACGGCGAAGTGGTGGAGATAAGGCACTTCTCCATAATCGACGAGGCCCACTATATGCTGAGTTTCGACAACCGGCCCCTGCGCAACCTTATAGCCGTAGGGCGCAACAAGGGTCTCTCGGTCATACTCGCCACCCAGAACATGGCCGACTTCAAGAACAAGGGTTTTGATTTCTACGCCAATGCCCAGTATCCACTCATCATGAAGCAGCAGACCATCGACGACAAGGTGATCAAAGACCTTTTCGGAGTGAGCGGCCAGGAACTCCACGATATACGCTCAGCCATTGCCGGACTCAGCAAGGGCGAGCTGATCATCAAAGACCAGATGGCTTATGCCCTCGGCATGGGAAGCAAATACAAGATAATACATATCAACCATCTCGTATAGTAATATTGTCCATCATTTGATGCGGTTTGTGCATTTTGCATGACGATTAAAAGATGTAATTTTGCGGTCGGAAACAAAACTATAAACATCCATGAAAAATCAGATCAACCGCAAATTCATCTATTTCATCTGCTGCGTCTCAGCTATGGGAGGTCTGCTCTTCGGCTACGACTGGGTAGTGATAGGAGGAGCGAAACCCTTCTACGAGACTTTCTTCGGTATCGAGGCCGATCCCGCTATGCAGGGCCTCGCTATGAGCATAGCCATCGCAGGCTGCCTTGTAGGCGCGATGGTGGCTGGCTTTTTCGCCGACCTGTTCGGTCGCAAACCGTTGCTTCTCTTCTCAGCCATAGTCTTTCTTCTTTCCGCCTATATGACAGGTGCGGTCGACACGTTTGTGCCTTTTCTTATTGCGCGTCTCATTGGAGGTGTGGCGATAGGCGTGGCTTCCGGAATGTCACCGATGTATATTGCGGAAGTATCGCCTCCGGCCACGAGAGGACGTATGGTTTCCATCAATCAGCTGACCATCGTTTTAGGTATCCTTGCCGCGCAGATAGTCAACTGGCTCATCGCCGAACCTATCCCACAGGGAATGGAACTGCCACCGATAGATTCATGGAACTGCCAGGCGGGATGGCGTTGGATGTTCTGGGCCGAGGCTTTCCCCTCAGCACTCTTCCTTGTGCTCGTGCTCTTCATTCCTGAAAGCCCCAGATGGCTGATAGGCAGGGGAATGGAAGAAAAGGCACGCTCGGTGTTCCGCAGCATCGGTGGCGAGGAATATGCTGTAGTGGAGATCGCGGCTATAAAAGAAGCCGAAAATGATGCAAAGGAAAAAGGAAATCTGTTCGGCCTGTTCCGTAAGCCCTACCTGTCGTTGATGGTTCTTGGCATTATCATCGCGGTGTTTCAGCAGTGGTGTGGTACCAACGTGATCTTCAACTATGCCCAGGAGATTTTCGCCAACGCCGGATACGACCTCGGGGAAATGCTCTTTAACATAGTGCTTACAGGAGTTACAAACGTAATATTCACATTCGTAGCCCTCTACACCGTAGACAGGATAGGACGCAAGAAACTCATGCTCTTGGGTTCCGGAGGGCTATTCGCTATCTACCTCATACTCGGCTCTTGCTACTATATGGCGGTTTCCGGCGTACTGATGGTGGTGCTGGTGATGCTTGCTATCGCATGCTACGCCATGACGCTCGGTCCCGTGACATGGGTGCTTCTTGCTGAGATATTCCCCAATAAGTTCAGAGGCGTGGCGATGGCGGTCTGCACATTCGCCCTCTGGACGGGATGCTTCACGCTGACCTACAGTTTCCCGATCCTCAACGCCTCACTCGGAAGCTTCGGCACGTTCTGGCTCTATTCAGCCATCTGCCTCGCCGGATTCATATATTTCAGGAAGAATCTCCCCGAGACGAAAGGAAAGACCCTGGAAGAGCTCGAAAAAGAGCTGACATCCAACTGACATCGTCCAACATAAACCGTAAAACAACTACGTAAAACGTCCAACGTAAAACGCAAAACGTAAAACCAACAACAATGGTAAAGGCCTGGAAAGAAAAAGTGGTGATCCCGACCTATGAGGTGGGATCGCCTGAGAAAAATCCCATATTTCTTGAAAACAGAGTGTATCAAGGTTCATCGGGATCAGTATATCCCTATCCTGTGATCGAATCGATTTCAAACGAGAAGACCGACCACGAATGGAACGCCGTCTTCATCGAGAACGAATATATCAAGGTGATGGTGCTTCCCGAGCTCGGCGGTCGCATCCAGATGGCCTATGATAAGATAAAAAAGCGTCATTTCGTCTATTACAACCATGTCATCAAGCCGGCTCTTGTCGGACTTGCCGGTCCCTGGATCTCAGGAGGCATAGAGTTCAACTGGCCCCAGCATCACCGCCCGTCGACCTACATGCCGGTAGACTGCAGAATAGAGGAGAAAGCCGATGGCTCGGTGACTGTATGGGTAGGTGAGACCGAGAGGATGACGCATCAGAAGGGAATGGCCGGTTTCACGTTGCGTCCCGGCTGCGCTCGCCTGGAGATCGAAGGGGTACTCTACAATCCTACTGATCTTCCGCAGACCTTCCTTTGGTGGGCCAACCCCGCTGTAGCCGTCAACGACCATTACCGCTCCGTATTCCCGCCCGACATCAACGCCGTATTCGACCACGGAAAGCGGGCTGTATCCTCATTCCCCATAGCCACCGGAACATACTATAAGATGGACTACTCCGCCGGAGTCGACATAGCCAACTATAAGAACATATTCGTGCCTACGAGCTATATGGGTGTGAATTCCAGATATGACTTCGAGGGAGGATACGAATGCGACACTGAGGCAGGAATGCTCCACGTGGCAAGCCATCACGTAAGTCCGGGCAAAAAACAGTGGACCTGGGGCAACGGTGATTTCGGACGCGCCTGGGATCGCAACCTTACCGATGAAGACGGTCCCTATATAGAGCTGATGGCTGGAGTATATACTGAAAACCAGCCCGATTTCTCATGGCTCATGCCCTTCGAGGAGAAGGAATTCACGCAGTATTTCCTCCCTTACCGCGAACTCGGCATGGTGAAGAGCGCCTGCAAAGACCTCCTTCTCAATCTTGAGATGAAATCACCCCGTAAGCTCGCAGAGCTCAAACTCTTCGCTACACGGAAAGATACATTCCACATCGTAGTGAATGACACTTCAGGCGCTATACTTCTCGACGAATTGAAAGAGCTTTCACCTGAGATCGTCTACAATGCGGAGATTCACCTCAATGGTCAGGATCCCGATGAGATTTCAGTGACAGTCACATGGGGACGCTGCGGACGTCTCGAATGGCAGGCCGAACCGGATGAGATCAGGCCTGTTCCCGACGCTGCGGAAGCTGCCCAACGACCTGTTGAGATCAAGACAAACGAACAGCTTTTCCTTACAGGCCTTCATCTGGAGCAGTACCGCCATGCCACTTTCTCTCCGGTGGACTACTATGAGGAGGCGCTGCGGCGCGATCCGGACGACTACCGCTGTAACAATGCCCTCGGACTATGGTATCTCAGGAAAGGACGATTCGAACTCGCCTCGAAATATCTTGAAAGGGCCGTTAAGGTTCTTATGCGTAGGAATCCTAATCCTTATGACGGGGAACCAATCTACAACCTTGGAGTGGCCCTTAAATATCAGGGACGTTTCGACGAGGCATACGCGAGATTTTACAAATCCACTTGGAACGGAGCCTGGCAGGATGCCGGATATCTGGCATGCGCACGCATATCGGCCATGCAGGGTCGCGACGACGACGCTCTGTATGAGACCGAACGCTGCCTCTGCCGCAACTATCACAACCACCGCGCCCGAACGTTGCGCGCCGCCCTGCTGTTGCGTGCCGGTCGCAGGGAAGAGGCCATCGCACTCTGCGACGAATCCATTGCCATCGATCCCTTCAACTTCGGCTGTATGTATGTCAAGGCAAAAGCCAATCCGTCGGGAAAGACTTACGCGCAACTGATCGACCTGCTGAGGAATGACTCAAACGACTACAACGAACTTGCCATGGAGTTCATCGAATTCGGAGACTATGAAGCGGCGATCGAGATTCTCGACCTTGCTTGCGAAAGCGACGGTGGCTTCTCTACGATACAGATTTATTATAAACTGTATTGTCTGCTGCATGTAAAAGAGCGGGGTGAGCATTATGGGGAGATTCTGGAGAAGACGCGCCGTAAGGCTGTCAGTGCGGATCCCTCTCGTTGTTTTCCGAATGCTTTGTTTGCAATTGTAGCGTTGAAGATGGCTCTGAAAGACAATCCGGAAGATGCGAACGCCTATTACCTTCTCGGCAACCTCTACTACGATAAGCGCCAGTATCAACCTGCTATTGAGAATTGGGAGAAGTCCCTGCAGCTCAATCCGGAGTTCCCGACAGTATGGCGAAACCTCGCGCTCGCTTACTTCAACAAGAGGCATGAAAGCAAAAAGGCTGTGGAATATATGGAAAAGGCTTTCCGGCTCGACCCGGGCGACAGCCGCGTGCTGATGGAGCTCGACCAGCTTTACAAACGTCTCCGCTATCCACACGAAGACCGACTCAGGCTGCTGGAGGAATACCCCGACCTTACGGCAAAGCGCGATGACCTCGTGCTTGAACGGATCACTCTGCTCAATCAGCTTGGACGCCACGAGGAAGCCATGACGCTTCTCGACTCCCATATATTCCATCCATGGGAAGGAGGGGAAGGAAAGGTGCCCGCGCAGTATCAGACAGCCCGTGTGGAACTTGCCAAGAAGGCGATGATGGAAGACCGCTATGCCGATGCAGTGCCCCTTCTCGAGCAATGCCTTGAATATCCCCATCATCTCGGCGAAGGAAAACTTTACGGAGCCCAGGAAAACGATTTCCATTATCTGCTCGGACTCTGCTATCAGAGGTTGGGGCAGAAGGAAAAGGCCGAGGAGTGCTTCATGAAAGCCACTGAGGGTCCTACCGAACCGGCGGCTGCCATGTATTATAATGATGCTAAACCCGATAAGATCTTCTATGCCGGAATGGCCTGGCGCGAGCTTGGCCTGGAAGACAAGGCACGCGCATACTTCAACCGCCTTGTCGGCTACGGACGCCAGCACTACCACGACGACGTGAAGATGGACTACTTCGCAGTCTCGCTTCCCGACCTCCTGATATGGGACGGCGACCTGACTGAAGACAACCTGCGCCACTGCCTCTATATGCTTGCATTGGGCGAATACGGCCTGGGAAACGAAGAGAAGTCAGACATATATCTGGATAAGCTCATTGGCCTTGACCTCAACCATCAGGGAGCCCAGGCCTTCCGGAGCCTGAAAAAGCTCCCCCGCCACTGATCCATCGCTCCCCATCGCTCTCCCGGTTTTCAGACTGTGTTGAGGACGCAGTCCGAAAACCGGGAGGGCTATGGGCGGGGATTGGAAATATAACGTTCGTAATATGCCATCAGAAGGGAGGAGACGGGGAGCGCAATGATCATGCCTATGATGCCGAGCAGGCTGCCCCAAATGGAGAGGGAGAGAAGGATGAGCGCAGCATTCATACCCATTTCCTTTCCCATTATGTGCGGAGTGAGGATATAGTCGCAGATGCTTTGGCTGACGAGATATACAAGCAGGCAGCTTCCGAAGAGGCTGAGGAATGAGACGCTGCCGTTGAGAGAGAATATCGCGCAGATGATGGCTACGGGAATGAGGGTCACATACTGGAAGTAGGGAATCATGTAGAGTACTCCTACGAGTATTCCCATTGGAATGGCGAGTGGCAGGCCGACTATGGAGAAGCCTATGCAATAGAGCACCATCGCTCCGAGCGCCACGATGCCCTGACCGCGGAAATAACGGTTCATGCTGCTCTGCACCTCACGCACCACTACCATGGCATCAGCCCTATACTGATGGGGAATGATCAGCTTGAATCCTCTTGAGATCTGAGGATAGTCTATGAGGATAAACATCACGTAGATTACCGTCAGGGCCCATTCGAGCACGTCGAGGATAACGCTTATCGACTCATTGAGTAGCGATGTCCCCTTGCTGATCAGGGAGCTGATATGAAGCTCGGATAGCTGCGACTTGATGTCGTCCGGCCGAAGCTGGCTTTGCACCCAGTTTATTATGTCGGTATACTCTTTAGGCATTGGGCGCTTTCCGGATGTCACGTCATGGATTATGCCGTTCATGACATCCAATTCCTTTATCACATTCGGCAGAAACAAATAGGTGATGCCCGCCACTACGGCCAACACTTCAAGCACCGAAAGGATGGATGATATCACACGACCCTTCTCATGGATCAGACGCCGGTTGAATTCTACAAGCGGCTGCAGCATATAGGCTATGAAGCAAGCTACGAAGAATGGAAGCAGCACATCGCTCAGATATCTGATAAGCAATATAAGCACTGTGGCTATGGCAAGCCCGATGATGAGCTTCATTATCCGGTCTATGTTCCAGAAGTGCTGTGTTTCCTGTACTGACATATGATGAGGTGTTTTTTTAAGGTGTTTATAGGTGAATATGATTTTTTAACACATAGGCAATTGTCATTGTTCAACTGAAGAGTTCTTTTATGCGCTCTCCGTCATATTCGAATCTGAAGTCGCTTTTATGATGGAAAGTGAATCCTGCCCCATAGCCCTGAGCGTCTTCCTCCAAGCAGGCTACCGAGAAAATCCGCATCCCCTTCCTTCTGACTTCCTCGATCATAGTTTCGGTCTCATCGTCCATAGGGCACCATATGAAATCGGAGATCACCAGCATGTCGGCTCCTTTGAAGTCTCCGGCATATTTCCTGTAGGCCGACGATTTAGGCATTCGCTCAAACAGAAACCTGAAAAGCTTCTCTTCATCGTTGCCCCCGCCGTATGATCTTGACAGAAATCGCAGCAGGCTCGCTCGCTGGGTCTTGATGTCTTTCAGCACGAAGAAGGTAAGGCCGCTTGAATAGTTGAAGATGCATACCGGACGCCGTTCCTTCTGGGCTATGATGCAGATGGCGAGTGCGAGTGTCTTGGCCATGACTTCCGGCTGTCCGGTCATGGATCCGCTTGTGTCTATGCAGATATAGACCGGTCCTCTATGCGGAAACCGGTCGCTTGCCGATGTGGAAACGGAAGAAAACGTCTGCAGCCTTTTCCTTACGAATCGATCGATAAATATACGTTCCGTAGAGGGAGTGGCGAGCATGGCAAGTTCCGTTGGTAGCAGGGAGTTAAGGTCGTCGCCTGTGGTGACACCGCTTATGTCGCTTTTAGGAGCGGGTCGGAACCTGCCCTTGACGGGCTTTGCATTTTCTCCACGGTGCCCTATCATCTTCGCCAGCCTGACTATCGATGGGTCGATGCTGTCAAGAAAGTGTGCGTCGGCCCGATGGCATTCGTTTTTCAGGCCGGGGGAGTTGCCTCCTGCCGCGTCCTTCATATAGTCCTTGAGCATAGGTGGGAGTCCGTCTGCCTGCTGTCCGGTGCTCTTGGTGGCGTCCTTTATGCCGTTGCCGAGGTTTATCTCTCCAAGGCTTGAGCCGTCATGGTCATCAGGATCCGGCATTCCCGGGTTGTCGTCCGCCAGTCCCTTTATGCGGATGTCCGCTTCCATCAGACGTCGTCGGTCGTCGGAAAAAGGCATCATGTGGTCAGACATCCATTTGTTGAGAAATTCCTCCTTGCGCATAGTCAGGGTCTCTTCCGTATTCCACTCTTCATCGGAGATGGAATCGACAAATCCACCTATTATGTATTCGCCATACGTCTTCCAGAAAGAGTCTCTGTCGATGACGGAATAAAACCTCGCGTCGCATACTATGTCTCGCATCATCTGATAGACACCTGTATCAGGAGACTTTATCCTCAATATGGATGCAGTCAGCTCTCCGTTGCCGCCTTCGTCGATGGCTCGTCCTATTATCTTGCGTAGGTATGCTTTATGTGTTTTCTTCATAGGTCTTTCAATGGCGGATCTGCATGAAACGCTTGCGGTAGATGCCGGCTACAGCCTGGACTGCAAGGTACGTCTTGCTTTGTCCGGTGAAGATATTACTCTCTATGGTCTTGTAAAAAGCATCCATAGTGGAATCGAAGATATTCCCTGTCTCTGCGATGAATCCCTTGTCGAGTTCTTGGTCTGAAACGGTCTGTAGGGAATATGGATAGCCGTTGATGATGATGTGTCCTTTTTCTCCTGATCTTATCGCGAACTCTCCTTCTTTGCCGAACAGCAGACATCCGTCGACGGTCTCGGAAGCGAAATAGACTCCTTTCGGGTCGTTGGTCAGAATGTCGTAGTCAGTTTTCAGTATCTTCAGCGGACTTCCGTCGCAATCAATCAGAAAGGTTTTTCCGTCGGGAGAATACAACGAGTCAGTCTTTACTTTCCGCTGCCGGGCATGACGCCTGGGACTCTTGAACTCATCAATGATGTTTTTGAAAATGGCTGCCACTATCGTTTCTGCCGTCAGCTGTCTGATCTCGTCGATGTCCTTGTCATCATTCCATAGCATATGGGAGAAGAGAAGCAGGTCGCTGTAGTCTACGCAGTTCCTTCCGTTGAGGCAGGCCGAGGTCTTCAGCACTCCTACGCATTTGAGCCATCTTCTGTCTGATATGTAGTATCTTGCGTTTTCCTCCGGCACTTCAAGTGTCTCCGGATCCATGGCATTGGCCCTTGAATGCATTTTATCGTGGAGCTGCATGATGCAGTCCAATATACAGTCCTGAAGCGTTATGCCGCTGCTTCTATTCCTTATGTCGTTGTATTCATCCTGTGAGAATGGGTGGAAAACACTTCTGAAGCGTGGCCCGGAGTCGAGCAGAAGGAGCTTTATGAAGTTTTCAGGTTTCTCAATAGGCTCCACCACATATCTGATCAGGAAGCGATCCCACAGTGCCTCCAGCCCCTCGTCTTTAGCCGGGAGTTCATTTGAAGCGGCGATGATGCCTTTCAGTGGAAGTGGCATCTCCCTGTTCCCGTTGAGATATACCTTTTCATTGAGCACGGTAAGCAGTGAGTTCTGAATGGCCGGTCCCGCTTTCCATATCTCGTCGAGAAAAACGACTTCAGCTTCTGGAAGAAAGCCTGTCGTTACCCTTTCGTATCGGTCGGAGTCCTTAAGCTTGGAGATGCTTACCGGACCGAATATCTCGTCTGGGGTAGAGAAGCGCGACATAAGGTATTCGAAGACAGTCGCGTTCTCGAAAGCTGTCTTCAGGCGCCTCGCCATCATGGATTTTCCCACTCCGGGCAATCCTAAAAGAAACATGCTTTCTCCTGCCATGGCACTCAGAAGGCTTAGCGCCATGGCTTCGTCTCGTTCAAGCGCTCCATGCCTCATTCCGGCTATTACTTCAATGGTCTTGTCTCTGATTGCTTTCATCTGTTACGGTGTATATAATGCAAAATTAAATAAAAAATCGATACTGAGTGCTTTTTTGTGCTTAATATTTGTTTATACTATATATATATCTATTGATTATGGACACGAAAGAGGAAGTATGGAGGAAGATGGTGGAAGGTGAAGTCTATGACGCACCTCATCCTGAACTGATCAAAAAACTTGAAGTGACGCGCGAACTGCTATGGGAGTTCAACTCACTTCGGCCATCGAAGAAGGAGGAGCTGAAAGCGATACTGCATCGTCTTCTCGGCAGCCATGGAGACTGGTTTCAGTTCAATCAGCCGTTTCGATGCGACTACGGCGAGAACATACATATAGGGGAGTGCTTTTTCGCCAACTTCAACCTCACAATCCTTGACGAGGCTGAAGTGAGGATAGGCGATTACTGTTTCATCGGACCCAATGTCAGCATCTACACAGCCTGCCATCCTCTCGACCCTGTGGAGCGCAACAAATTTCTGGAATGGGCAGAACCTGTGACCATAGGCAATAATGTCTGGATAGGAGGGAGCACGACTATCTGCCCCGGCGTGACGATCGGCGACAACGTGGTGATAGGCGCGGGATCGGTAGTGACCAAAGACATTCCGTCCAATGTAGTGGCTGTCGGTAATCCAGCCCGAATCATCAAGCACCTTGAATAGAGTGTAATATGGCATGGAAAGAGCGCAGACAAATAGATCTGCGCTCTTTTTTATGATAAGGGATCAAATTACGTGTATGTGGAATCATCCGCAATGCCAAAACTTCCTTACAGTCTTCATCATCTCGTCAGGCTTTCCTGAAAGATTGTCTCGCAGCGAGGAGTCGTCGTATTTCTCCAGTTTAGAGATGATGCCGTCGATAAGCTGAGGCGCGAAGACACCGCGGCTTTCAAAGACTGTACGTTGCTCCTTAAGAGCCTTGGCCGAAGCCGAGCAGCTGTCGGGAAGGGATTTGAGTTTGGCGAGTTTTTCCTTATTTTCTTCGCTATGGATATTGACGCTTACATATAGGTCTTCCGCGCGTTCGAGCGCATTCTCCATCTCAAAACCGGTCCTTGCCGCCACCACCATGGCTGCCAAAAGCTGATATATATCGGCCGAGCAGTCAGCGCTTCGGAGTTCGACGGTCTGTTTCTGTGGTGCGGTCTCTATGCTGTCTTTCTCAAGAGGATTTGCCTGGGAACACATGTCGTTTTTGCCCGTCCATCCGAGCGGAACGCGCACCAGAACCGAACGGTTGCGGTCGCCCCAGCAGACTGAAGTGGGAGCCTCCTGATGCGGAACAAGGCGGAAATAGCTTGTAGGCACCTTATTGCCCATAGCGGTGATGGCATCAGCATGTTCGAGTATGCCTACGATTGCCTTTTTCGCTACGTCGCTGAGCTTTCCGTCTTCAGTCATCATATTGCGTTGGCCCTCCATTATCTTGAAGTGGATATGTAGGCCGGAACCAGCCTTCCCGGCGGTGATCTTCGGAGCGAAAGTCACGTCATAGCCTTTCTTTGCTGCAAGAGTGCGGATGATCCATTTGGCTATCATCAGATGGTCGGCTGCATTTACAGCCGGCACAGGCAGGAATTCGATTTCGTTCTGTTCGAACACTTTTCCTTCGATTGTGAAGTTTCCTACTTCATTATGGCCGTATTTTATCTGACCTCCTGCCTGGGCGATAAGGCTCATGCATTCCACGCGGAAGTCATTGAACTTGGCATAGGGGGCCGACTCATGGTAGCCTTTCTGGTCATTGGCATGGAAGAGACCGTTGTCGTCGGAAATGACGTAGTATTCCAGTTCTCCCATGGCATGGAAGTCCATTCCGGTCACTTCCTTGAAAGACTCGCAGGCCTTGCGGAGCGTATATTCCGGAGAAGACTCCAGAGGATGTCCTTCCTTGTCGAAGAAAGTGGCGAGCATCGTGAGTGTGGGTATCTCTGCGAAGGGATCCACAAAAGCCGTGGAGTAGCGGGGTATCACGTAGAGGTCGCTGTTGCCGGCCTCGATGAAGGGGAAAAGGCTCGATCCGTCTACGCGTTCGCCATATGTCAGTATGGAGTTGAGATACTCTTCCGAATTGACTACGAAATTGAGTGTCTTCAGTCGGTTGTCATCGGCCGGATACATGAAGTTGATCATCCTTATTCCGTTTTCTTTGACGAAGCGGATGAGGTCGTATTTGCGGATGTCTTCAGGACTTTTCTGAAGGAACTCCACCACCTTATTAGGATTCAAGCTTAGATTCTGGTTCATGGTAGGGTAGGTTTATTTGAGTTTTTCTACGTCAAAGTTATATAAAAATATCCACACCTCAAAATGAGATATGGAAATTATTTATTAAAATATGTTAAAACAATATTGGCTGTAGGGTGTATGCTTTACATATGCTAAAATTATACAGTTATCCTATTTCATACGCTTCAGGATATTGTAGCTTGGGAGCACTCCGAGTTCTCCGGCACGGGAAAGATCGGCGAAGGCTTCGTTTTTTTTGCCCGAGGAGAGTGAGCACAAGCCGCGGTTGTAGTATGCGGCTCCGAATTCAGGATCAAGTTCGATGGCTTTTGTGAAGCACTCCGCAGCTTGAGAATAGTCGCGCTGGGAGTAGAGTATATAGCCTTTATTAAACCAAGCGTGCATCAGCCTCTGGTCAAGCTTGGTGGCGGCATCGAAATCGGCGGCCGCCATCGCTATTCCCTGCATGGCCAGGCGTTGGTCTTCCTGCATCCGGGCATCCTCGTATCTGGCTACACCTCGGCAGATGTAAGCAATTGTGAAGTCCGGGTTTGACTTGATGATCGCGTCGAAGTCATCGATGGCGGCCCTATAGTTTTTAAGCATGGAGTATGTCACTCCTCTTGCAAGGAGGTCGGCCGGCCGGACCTTGCCGCCGCTGCTTGAGATCACCGACGTATAGGTTTCCGCCTGCTTGAAAAGCGAATTGTAGTCCTCGTCGGAAAGGCCGGATTGAAGAGGGGTGAGGTAGAGTTGCTTCGTGATGTATCGTCCGTGATTGAACGCGTCGAGCGCTCTGAAATAGTTGGTCACTCCTCCAAGGGATTTGGCGGGAGGGGTGAACGACACAGTGTAGAGTGGTTCCGGCTCGGCCATTACGTCGCGGTCCTGCACCCTGCCCTTGATGCGTTCATTGTAGGATAGCTGTGTCTGGGGTATCTCCTGCATGGTGACGAGCTGGTTGAAACGGTTCATAACTTCATTTTCGTCCTCCGGTTCGCCATCGGGAGTTCGGTTTGCGTTGCGTGGAGTTCCCGCAGCGATGGTCGGGCGGTCGAGCGGATTACTTTCGGGATTGGCTACATACTTGCGCACGAGGCTTTCAGCATGGTTTACGTTTGCTCCCACTGCTTTAAGGTTGCCGAGGTTGCGTTCAGCCTCTGCGATTGCATAATAGACCGGATAGAAATTAGGATATCTCCGGGATATGCTCTGGAAGTCGGAGAGGGCTTCCCGGTATTCTCCCTTTTCGAGCTCTACAAGTCCTCGGTTGTAGAGGGCATGGAAGTTTTCCGGATTGAGTGAAAGCACTGTAGAGAAATCCTCTTTGGCATTGATGAGGTCTTTCACTTCAAATCTCAGTAAGGCGCGGTTGAAGAGGGCCGCCATATTCTTCGGGTCGAGCTGCAGCGCGAAGTTATAGTCAGACATCGCACCAAGGTAATTGTCGGTGTTATACCGTATATAAGCTCGGTTGATGTAGAATCCCGGTTCATCGGGATAAAGCTTCACGGCTTCATCCATATCGGCAAGTGCTACATCCCAGTTGCCGCGGTTGCTCTCTATGTCGGCCCGGATGAGGTAGGGGTTGATGAGAGCTCGGTTGAGTTTGATGGCTTTCTCTACGTCTTCGAGGGCAGCCACGGTGTCGGCGCGTTGGAGATTGAGTGAGGCTCTGGCGGCATAGCCCTCCTCAAAGCGTGGATAGAGACGCAGCAGCTGTCCCATGGTCGAGGCGGCATCGTCATATTTCTTCAGTGAAGTCTGAGCCACTCCTTTATAGAACAGGAAATACTTGTCGGTCGGGTCGTGCTTCAGGCCTTCGTCGTAGTCTTCGATGGCGAGGGAGTCGAGTCCCAACTGCTGGCGGGCAAAACCGCGCAGCTTATAGGCCTCTGTCTTGAATTTATTGCGTTTCAACGCTTCAGTGCAGTCGATTTCGGCTCCCTTATAGTCGTCAAGGTTCATTTTCGCAAGCCCTCTAAGGAAATACGGATCTGCGAGGTAAGGCTTGGCCTTGATCGCCTGGTTGAAATACTGGATGGCAAGCATATAGTCGTCCATCGAAAGGACGTTTCTTCCGATGGTGATGACCTGCTCTGCATTGATCTGAGCATTGGCTGCTACGGGTAGTCCGAAGCACAGTAGGGGCAAAATGTATTTTCCGAAGCGTATCATACCTGCAAAGTTAGTACTTTTTTTTGGATTCTGCAAACCTGATAAGCTATGGATATGTTGTAAAATAAGAAAGAAAGTAAAAAAGATTTCAGGATTGAATAAAAGATTTCAGGATTGATATTATGGAAAAACAGACAGTAGTAATAATAGGGGGTGGCTTCGCCGGGATGAATCTTGCGAAACGCCTTGATCGCAAGAAATTCTCAATCAAGGTGATAGATCGCAACAACTACCACTCCTTTCCCCCGCTTTTCTATCAGATAGCGTCGTCGGCACTCGATGTGCCGAGCATTTCGTTTCCGTTCAGAAGGGAATTCAAGAAGACAAAAGGAGATGTGGCCTATCATATGGGCCATGTCAAGAATATCGATGTGGCGTCAAAGACAGTGACTACAAGCTACGAGACATTGAAATACGATAAACTCGTGATTGCAGCTGGCTCCACAAATAATTTTTTCGGGATGGAGGGTCTTGAGGAGAATGTGTTCTGCATCAAGACGTCGGGTGAGGCGAGCCATACTCGCGATGAGATCCTCGACCGTCTGGAGAGGGGATGCATAGAGAAAGACCCGGAGCGAAGGAAACAGCTTCTGAGTTTTCTCGTGATCGGCGGCGGTCCAGCAGGTGTGGAGATTGCCGGAGCCTTGGGCGAGATGAAGAGGGATGTTCTTCCGAGGGAATATCCTGAACTTGATCCGGAAGACATGACCATTACCCTTGTGGAAGGCGCCGACCGCCTTCTTTCCGCCTTCGACGCGAAGCTTAGCCAGAAGGCATACGTATATCTTACGCAACTGCTTGTCGATATACGCCTTAACACTGTCTTGAAGGGATACAAGGATAAGATGGTGGCGTTTGCGGATGGCCATCAGGAATATTGGGAGACCTTAATTTGGACGGCAGGTGTGAAAGGGGAGGTGATGCCCGGATTGCCCCAGGAGATGGTAGGTCGGGGAGGACGCATCATGGTGGATGAATACAACCAAGTGAAGGGCCACGACGATCTCTTCGCCCTTGGCGATATCGCCATGATGCAGACCGACGAGTATCCCAACGGACATCCTCAGCTGGCCCAGCCCGCCATACAGCAGGCCAAAAACCTTGCCTTTAATCTCAACAAGGGCGAGATGAAGCGTCCTTTCAGATATAAGGATAAGGGCACGATGGCCACTGTAGGCCGCAACAAGGCAATCGCCCAGATAGGAAAGATGACCTTCTCGGGCTTTTTCGCATGGGTTCTCTGGATGGCTATCCATCTTATCAGCATATTGGGAGTGAGGACAAAGGTGACCGTCCTCCTCAACTGGATATGGAACTACTGCACTTACTCCACCTCGCTTCGCCTGCTGATGCGTCCGGTGAAATTCCCCTTGCGTAGGCATTGGGGTGATTAGTATGTTTGTATTGCGAGCTGCTGTAAGGGGCATGGGGATTGGATATTCGGAAATTTTTTATTAATTTTGCATTTTAGCTGAAATCCTCCAGTCCGCCTATAAGGTAGAGACGGATCCGCAGAGTGTCTTGCGGAGCTAAATAGGCAATTAAAGAAGATAAAATCATGAAGATAGGAAATAACAGTGTGATAATAGCGGCTTTAGGCTTTGCTCTGGCGATGAGCGCCACGAGCTGTTCCGTATTCAAACCCTCTTCCGGTCAGGAAGGAAGCGGCAAAGGGCTGCAGGGATGGGTGGAATCGGAGAAGGAAGCCGCAGGCAACGACATCAAGTCAGCGAAGGCGGATGCCGAAAAAGGAGCCCAGGCCGCTAAGGCTGAGGCTGAGAAGGCAATGGCCAAAGTAGACGGTAAACTGCAGCAGATAGCCGACAGTCAGGTAGGTGGTACTCTTGCGGGCGATTGGGCTATAGAGACGGTACTCGGCAAGAAAGCGGTAGGTGAGACCCCTCCCTTCATCAAATTCGTTCCGGCGGAAAGCCGTATCTATGGCAACAACGGATGCAACATCATCAACGGTCAGTATCAATCCGATGGAGCGGCCGGCACGATATCCTTCAGCAACCTCGCTACTACCATGATGATGTGTGGCATGAACAACATCACGGATGCGGAAATCGGAGAGGCGCTTGGCCTTGCAGTAAGCTATACGATGCAGGCTGGTGCCGACAATGAAAGCATACTGAAGTTCTTCGATGCCGGCGGCAAGCAGGTCATGGAGCTGATGCACCGCGACTTCCATTTCCTTGACGGCACCTGGGCCGTGGTGGCTATAGATGGAGAGCCCGTAAATCTGGAGGGAATGAAGATAGCCCTCGATGTGGATGAAAAGCGTATGCACGGCAATACGGGCTGCAACATCATCAACGGTGAACTTGAGACAGACATGGACGCCGCCAATTCCATATCATTCTCCAAGATAGGGATGACACGCATGGCATGTCCCGACTCCGGATGGGAGACCCGCATGATGGTGGCTCTGGAAGAGGCCGTGACAGCCAAGAAGATAAGTTCCGATGAGATTGAATTTATCGGTAGCAATGGTAAGCAGGTGATGCTCTTGAAGAAGAGTTCTCCGATTGAAGACTGAATTTTAAAACAACTCCACTGAAGATGGAAGTAAGAATTGACAAATGGCTGTGGGCTATGCGTGTCTTCAAGACCCGCACCATAGCTACGGATGCATGTAAGAAAGGACGCGTGATGATGGGGGGTGCCCCGGTGAAGCCATCGCGCACCATAAAGGAAGGCGATGTGGTGGAAGTGCGCAAGCCGCCGATCACGTATACCTTTCGCGTGAAGGCTACCACCCAGAATCGGCTTGGGGCCAAGCTCGTGCCTGATTATCTTGAAAACATCACTCCTCAGAGCCAATACGATCTTCTGGAGATGACAAAGATATCCGGATTCGTCGACCGCAGGAAAGGTCTTGGAAGGCCCACGAAGAGAGACAGTCGCGAAATGTCGCGCTTCAAGGAGGATACCTACGCCGATACGTATTTTCTCGATTGGGAAGACGATGACGACGATGAGGAATCGGACGACTGATCCTTAAAAAAACTGAAACAGCGGATACCGCGCCTGTGTTTGGCGCGGTATTTGCTGTAGATTATTGTTATGAGCAAACGACAAATTGAAATAAAAGGAGCGAGGGTCAATAATCTCAAGAATATTGACCTGAGTCTTCCGATAGGTGAATTCATAGTGATGACGGGAGTCAGCGGCAGCGGAAAGTCGTCGTTGGCGTTTGATACCCTTTATGCAGAGGGTCAGCGTCGTTATGTGGAGAGCCTGTCGGCCTACACGCGCCAGTTTCTCGGACGTATGGCGAAGCCGGAATGCGACTATATAAAGGGCCTGCCTCCGGCAATCGCCATAGAGCAGAAAGTCAACACGCGCAACCCGCGAAGCACAGTGGGCACATCTACTGAAATCTACGACTATTTGCGCATGCTCTTCGCACGCGCCGGCCATACTTATTCTCCCGTCAGCGGAGAGGAAGTGAAGCGTGAGACGATAGAGGAGATGGTAGGGCAGGTGCTTTCCCTTCCGGAAGGCACGCGTCTTGCTGTGCTGATCCAGCCTAATGTTCCGGAGGGACGAAGCCTCCCTATGCAGCTCGACATCTATCTCAAGCAGGGTTACTCCCGACTTGAGAAAGATGGCGGCTTCTTCAGCATAACGGAAATCCTTGATCAGATTAAGGAGGGGACACTGAGCGAAGAAGAGGCATGTGGCTACCGTCTGCTTATCGACCGTCTTGCCGTAAGCGGCGAGAAAGATGAGGTGGCGCGCCTGACCGACTCTCTGGAGACGGCCTACTTTGAAGGCCGCGACAAATGCATAGTTAAGATATGGGGAGAAGACGGAGTAAGGGAAAAGGAATATTCGCGTCAGTTCTCGGCTGACGGTATTGAATTCCGTGAACCGACAGACCTTATGTTTAACTTCAACAATCCCTACGGCGCATGCCCTACATGCGAGGGATTCGGAAAGATACTCGGCATCAGTGAGGATCTTGTGGTGCCCGACAAGACGCTATCTGTTTTTCAGGACGCCGTGGTGTGCTTTCGGGGTGAGAAGATGAGCGAATGGAAAAACTGGCTCATAAAGCTTGCTCCATCCATAGGTTTCCCGATACATAAACCTTATATGGAACTTACGCAGGAGGAAAAGGATATCCTGTGGCATGGCAAGGGAAAGTGGGAAGGAATCGATGGATTCTTCAAATGGGTGGATGAAAACCAGTATAAGATACAGTATAGGGTGATGAAGGCCCGCTACCGCGGGAAGACTGCTTGTCCTGACTGCCATGGCAGTCGCCTTCGTCCCGATGCTGAATATGTGAAAGTTGGAGGCAAGAGTATTACTGAACTCGTAAGGATGCCCATCTCGAAGCTTAAGGCATGGTTTGACGAACTGCGCCTTTCCGATACGGACTATTCCATAGCGAAGCGATTGCTGACTGAGATACGAAGCCGTCTTGACTTCATGGATAAGGTAGGGCTCGGCTATCTGACGCTCGATCGCCTTTCCTCGTCCCTGTCTGGAGGCGAAAGCCAGCGTATCAACCTTGCCACATCGCTTGGAAGTTCGTTGGTGGGATCGCTTTATATCCTCGACGAACCCTCGATCGGGCTGCATTCGCGCGATACCGAGCGCCTTGTCGGAGTGCTTCGAAACCTTCAGAAGATCGGCAATACGGTAGTGGTGGTGGAGCATGACGAAGACATAATGCTCGCGGCCGACGAAATCGTGGACATAGGTAAGGATGCAGGTTCCAACGGTGGCACAGTGGTGTATCAAGGCAATTTGAAGGAGGCTTTGGAAAAGGATTGTTCTGGAGACTCGTATACTCTCGACTATCTTACCGGCCGACGCCGTATACCGGTGCCTGACCTCAGGCGCCCGTGGAAAAAATATGTGGAAGTGGTCGGAGCGCGCGAAAACAACCTCAAAGGAATCGACGTGAAGTTTCCGCTTGGCGTGATGTCGGTGGTCACCGGTGTCAGCGGAAGTGGAAAATCCACTCTTGTAAGGGAAATTCTCTACAAGGCGATGGTAAGGCTTCTCGGCGATCCATGCGATACCCCCGGAGCACATAAGAAGATCGGCGGGGATGTGGCGTCGGTTGGCGCCATTGAATTCGTTGACCAGAATCCGATAGGCACTTCCTCGCGGTCAAACCCCGCCACATACCTTAAGGCATTCGACGAGATACGAAAGCTTTTCGCCGAGCAGCCCCTTGCAAAGCAGATGGGATTCACCCCCGGATTCTTTTCCTTCAATGCCGAGGGGGGGCGTTGCGAGGAATGTAAGGGAGAGGGCACAATTACCATACCGATGCAGTTCATGGCCGATATCACAGTGGAATGTGAGGAATGCCACGGAAAGCGCTTCAAGCAGGATGTGCTTGATGTGGAATACAGGGGCCGGAATATCTTTGACTTCCTGGAGATGACCGTAGACGAATGCATTGCTTTTCTTCAGGAAGACAGCAAAGACACTCAAGTGAAGAAGATCATCAGGAAACTCCTTCCGCTTCAGGAGGTTGGACTCGGCTATGTCAAGCTCGGACAGAGCAGTTCATCGCTCTCGGGCGGAGAAAGCCAGCGTGTGAAGCTTGCCTACTTCATCTCGCAGGAAAAGCAGCCACGCACCATGTTCATTTTCGACGAGCCTACCACCGGCCTTCATTTCCACGACATATCGACGCTGCTAAAGTCGCTCAACAGGCTCATTGAAGCAGGCCATACTGTAATTATCATCGAGCACAATATGGATGTCATCAAAAGTGCCGACTGGGTTATCGACATAGGGCCCGAGGGTGGGGACGCCGGCGGAAATCTCGTGATAGCCGGCACTCCTGAGGAAGTGGCTGCATGCGGGCAGTCTTACACCGGAAAATATCTAATGTCAAAACTTGATGAAAAATGAATAATAGGGTATTGACAGCCGTTATGGCGGCTACGTGTCTTCTCTCGGCCGGATGCAAGGGAGAGGGAAAAGCCGACGACCGCACTCAGGCGGAAGAGATGTATGCCCGGATATGCGAGCTTACCAAAGCGTATACATCCCGGCTGGAGACGGCACCTGACAGCACCGATTGGGCCGCGGAATGCTCCGAATTCGAGGAGAAACTCGACAAGATAAGTTTCAGCTATCCTCCCGACACCGATCTCCTCCTGACCGAGGGCCAGAACGACACCATCTACGTGCTCATGCAGGAATATGCGAAAGTCAGAAACCGACGGGTTCGCGGCTTGCGCTATCCTGATGCTGAAGCGGATACCCTCGCGGTGGCCGATAGCGTCTCAGAGGCGGGAGCGGCTGATGTCGGTGAGTCTACCGGCGGCTGAGAAGATGCATCTCGCAGTCGCGACAATTGAATTCCAAAGTAAAGGAATCCTTGCCTGAATCAAGCACCAGGGGCTCGGAATACTTTCCGAGTCCTTTTTCCTTTTTGCACATTCCGAGCTCACGAAGGATGCAATGGCGTGTGGTCATCAGCCTGACATTGCTGGCCTCGGATCGTTTTGAAGCCTCAAGGGCACGCTCTATGCGCTTCACTCCATGGTCGCGGTAGAATCTTTCCGCCAAGCTGTTGGCTACATTGTCTCGGTAGTCGAGCGAATCGGTCATATATTTCGCATCCTTATCCTCCTTCCTTCTGTAAAGGAAAGGATATGTAGTGGCGTTGGCTTCGTCGAGCGCGGCGATCGCACGTCGGCGCAGTTCGGTGAGTTGTGCGGCGGGGATGAAGACCGACGGGTCGAGTTCGGAATGGAATGATTCGAGGCGGTATGGGGTGTTGCCGAGTTTTGAGAAGATAGGGGTGTAGTCCTGAGGGCGTTTGGCTATATCGCGGGTACACTCAAGCGGAATCCTGATGCGGCATCCTCTTGCGTCGGAAGCGGAGAGCCCGGATTCGTCGAGATGGAATGAGACGCCGATTTTCCGTGTAGCGGTCTCGCGTTGCATCTCTTTGTCCCATAGTCGGTCGAATGTGCGGTGGATTCGTGCTCCTCTTGGTATATCTACGGGTTTTGACGTGATGATGCGTTTACCCTGCACTCCGTTGACCATGGCTCCGGCGTAGCGCCCATGTGAGTCGAAGAAACTTATGCCGTCTCCGTTGTTGAGTTTTCCGACGTCGTCGATTTCCTCTCCAAGCGATTTAGGTGTGTCAGGAGAGATGATGTCGAGCGGACGGCGTTGCTCTATGAAGTAGTGGGTGAATCCGCGGTTGAATGATTTTGCAAGCTGCGGAGTGAACTCCACAATGGAGGAGCCTGCGCTGCTGCGTGCGAATTGACCGGGATGAGAGGCGATGAATGCGTCAAGGGCATTCCTGTAGGCGGCTACGGTGTTCTTTACGTAGGCGGCTTCCTTGAGCCGCCCTTCGATCTTGAAGCTCGACACTCCGGCCTCTATCATGCGGGGAAGAATGTCAAGGGTATTGAGGTCGCGAAGAGAAAGGAGATGTTTGTCGCGGCATATCACTCTGCCTCCGGCATCCGTCAGTGTGTAGGGCAGGCGGCAGAGCTGGGCGCATTCGCCTCGGTTGGCGCTTCGTCCGCAGGTGGCGAAGCTTGCGTGGCAACGTCCGGAATAGCTTACGCACAGAGCGCCATGAACAAAAGACTCGAGCGGTACGCTTACGGTATCGGCCATCAGGCGTATCTCCTCGAGAGAGAGCTCTCGGGGCAGTACCAGCTGGCTAAATCCGGCTTCCTGCAGGAAGAGTGCCTTTTCTGGAGTGCGGATGTCACACTGGGTGCTGGCGTGAAGCTGGATGGAAGGTATGTCCATCCGGAGTATACCCATGTCTTGTACTATGATTGCGTCGACACCTATATTATATAGTTGGTCGATTAGCCTCTCCACTTCACGGAGTTCCTTTTCATAGACGATGGTATTGACCGTCACGTAGACCCTTGCTCTATAGATATGGGCGAATTCCACCACACGACGGACGTCGTCGATGGAATTGGCCGCATTGCGGCGTGCCCCATGGCTTGAAGCTCCCATGTAGACGGCATCGGCTCCATGAAGGATAGCTTGCATGGCGATGTCCGGGTTGCCTGCGGGAGCGAGAAGTTCGAGTAGTCTGCCCATATGTTCGATGCTTGATTATTTCTTCATCATACGGTCTAGGATTCTCTTGTCTTCACGTTCCTTTATGGCCTGGCGCTTGTCATACTGCTTCTTGCCTCGTGCCACTCCCACCACAAGTTTGGCGTAGCCTCGGTCGTTGATGAAGATCCGGAGCGGAATCAATGTGTAGCCCGGATCGGATATGGCCTTCTCTATCTTGGCTATTTCTTTCTTTGAGAGCAGTAGCTTTCGGTCGCGGCGGGCCGCATGGTTGTTGTAGCTGCCGTAGAAATACTCGGATATATTCATTCCTTTCACCCAGACTTCACCGCGGTCTATCATACAGTAGGAGTCGGTGAGAGATGCCTTTCCGGCACGTATAGACTTGATCTCGGTGCCTGTCAGCACCATTCCTGCGGTGTAGGTGTCTCCGATTTCGTAGTCAAACGTTGCCCGACGGTTTTTTATGTTGATGTTTTTAGCTTCCATAATTACTACATTAGAATATCTTATCGCAAAGCCACATGAAGAAATATGGCATGACTATTATTGTGACAACAATCGTGACCATGCAACGGTTGTGGTGCTGTTCGGGAATGAGCAGGAAGCGTATTCCCTTTGTGATGATGAATGCCGTCCATATCGGGAGGAACACCGTAAAGGGCTCCAGGATGGGGAGTATTTCGGCGGGAATCCAAAACAGTGCAAGGCTTGAAAGCGCATATTGCACCATAAGCTTGAAGAAGCTTGTCTCGGTCTTTCCTTTAGTGGGTGCGGGAAAGAGCCATCGGCAAAAAACCTGCACGGCGAAATAACTGAAGAAAAAAGACGCGAAGACCGAAGCGGCACCTATAAGGGTGGCCGAGAGGTTGAATTCGGGAAGATAAAACCACTCGGCGAAGCGGCATGCGGAGGCCAACGCTATGATGGGGTAGAAGCAGCCGGAAGCAGCCTGTTCGGGCTTAAGGCGTGCGCGTCTAAGGTCTTTCCATCCGGCGGTCCCGGTCATAAGGATGTTTAGAAGGAGCAGAAAGGGCGTATGCCTCCGTTTATGCTTCTCTGTGGGCTGGATTGCTACTGCTGCGGGATCAGGATCGGTGATGATGTCGATGTCGTCTGAAAGTGTATCGTTCATTGTGTAGATGTGTACTTTTATTAAATTTTTGTAAAATTACAAAAAAAATTCCGTATGGCAAAAAATCCGCCCCATTTCCTGCATATTTCCTTACCCATATTAAAAAAAATTAGTAACTTTGCAGTCATGAAACGCCACTTCAATACGCATCTTGAAGGACTTGACCTTCAGTTCTGGCATGACTTGATGGACAGTCGTGGCAGGCTCGTGTCGTTGACAAAGGGCGAGTATCTGTGCCGTAGAGGTGAGCCGACTAATGTCTGCGGCTATGTGAAATCCGGCTACTTGAAATATATGATTGCCGGTGTCGGCAAGATAGGTGGCTTTGCGTTCCCCGAGGCTCTGCTGGGTGATTATCCGTCGTGCATGCACAATGCCCCTGCTATGTTCGACATCGTCGCCGGAAAGAATTCTGAGGTATGTATTATTGATGCCACGATTCTTCCTGGTCTGTTTGAGGAAGATATTGAGGCCGGTCGGCAGGGGCGCCTTTTCATGGAGGCCGCTTACGTATCATTGGCTAAGCGTTATTATGCCCTCTATGCCAAGACCCCTGCGGAGCGATATGTCGACCTTATCACGGAGCATCCTCAGATTTTGCAGGATGTGCCTCAGAAAGAGATAGCGAAGTATCTTCAGATAGAGCCCGGCAGCCTCAGCCGGATCAAAAAGAAGCTCTTATCCGGCGATTGATCCCTCAAAGAACCCTCGGAATATTAACCTAAGTCAATAAATAGCCCTCTCCGAGAATATTTCCGGAGTTTTCCTTGACTTTTTCGATTTTTTTTGCGTAAATTTGTACGAAGTAACAGGTATCATAATTCTAAGCATAATGGGCAATCACAGATCCGAAGACTTTTTCTACCCCGGCAACGCCGTGCATGGCGAACCTGATTACGGGGTTGCTAAGACGTTGAATATATTTAAAAACCGAATATCACTAATGAAGAGAAGATTCGTTATCACGTTATTCTACTCATTACTGTATTAGTAATCGCGTCATAAGAGAACCAAAAACATAAAGATTAGCTTATAAAAAGAAGAATGTTAACATGAAACAGGATAGTACAATAGCAAGTAACGGTGGGAATGGACTTCGTTATGGAATGTTAATACCCATATTTTTTTTGATAGCATCGATTATTTCCTGTTGTTTCTCCTATTCAAATACAAAAAGGAGTATTGCAAATGACCTTAATGATGCGATGCTTGCATTAGCAAATGAAAATAGTGAACGATGGACTTGTCCTGACACCATAGCGGCCTTACGTCAAATGCAGAATACAACACATCAGCCACTTATATATCACCGATGCAGCGACGGTTTATTCATATGCTTCTTGAGGCTCCGGGCATGAGAGTGGATAAAAGAACATTATGCGAGATTCTTTGGGGTAACAAAAGCAATGCTGAGGAATCGCTATATACCCTTGTAAGACGTACTAAGACTGCGCTTGCCAAGACTGATATAGAAATCGTTTGTAATAGAGGCGACTCATACGAGCTGCATATAAATATCTGATTTACTGCATTGTCAGAATTTGTCAGATAAATGTCAGACAGATTTCCATATCAATCTGAGTGTTTTTTATTTTCTTTGCAGAAAAAACTGCAAAGCATGAGAAACCTCATTTTCACTCTCACGTTCTTGTTCCCATTATTGGTACAAGCACAACAGGAAGTCTTGACAGACTCCTTGTCCGCTACTCTTGATGAGGTAGTGGTAACAGCCTCTATGGTCAACCGCTTTTCTGACCATAAGGATTACATTCTCACACAGACAGAGAAGCAACAGTTCCCTACCGCAATTCAGGCAATTCAGACCTTGCCTAAAATTTTTGTATCCGATATGACCGTTAGCTCAAGTGAGGGTAAAGCTGTAAAGATACTGATTAACGGTGTTCCGTCGTCCTCGGTGGATCTTGCCACTATTCCTAGTGAAGACATCTCCAAGATAAAATATTACTCCCAACCCCCGATTCAATATTCCAATATGGGATTGGGTGTGGTGATCAACGTGATTACAAAGAAGCAGACAGGCGGCTCCATGATGCTTAATACTTTGAATGCTGTAACTACCGGATTCGGTAATGATGTGGCGAGCCTGAAGTATAATTGGGGCCGTTCTACATTAGGCGTAATGTATAACATCAACTATCGAAATTATAATGGCCGTCGTCTTGATGAATATATTTCATATTCATTGGATGGTGATCAATATACCAAAGCTCGAGCAGGGCGTAAAAGTCCGTATGCTTATGAACAGCACATGGCTGAACTCAGCTATTCCAATGTCAAGATTGATGACTATGTGTTCAATGCAAAGTTATCACTTGGAGGTTTGAATCGCAGACGTTCATCTGTGCAGGATTTCGTCATGGATCGTCTCGGCACCGATACGCAAGGTACCGCAGCAAGTCAAGATAAGGACAAATACCTTAATCCATCTCTTGACTTATATTTCAATAAAGTTTTCGGTCGCCATGAATTGAATCTCAACGCAGTCGGAACCTATTATAATTCTTCATATTATTATGATTATTCCGAAAACGGTATTGATGATGGCTTCACCACTAAAACAGATATTGAAACCGATAAGTATTCGTTTATCGGAGAAGGCTGGTACGGTTATGTTATTAATCCAAAGACGAAATTTCTTTTGGGTGTCAGATATGCCTATAATACCGCTTCTCAGAAAAATTCGGTTGAATCTACTGCAACCAATGAGTTTTATACATACGCTGGATTGAACGGTATGCTTGGGCAAAAGTGGAATTATTCTCTGAGTCTTGGACTGAATGGAAACTATTTCAAAGATATTGATGGCAAGAGCCACGACTATTATTACTTCCGACCGCAACTCAATGTCGCATACTTAATTGACACATCCTCAGAACTTACGTTAAACTATGAAGTAAATACGCTGAATCCCACAATATCACAACTGACATTCAATCCATATTATAAAGATATTAACTATCGATATTCTGGTAATCCTGATCTGAAGCCGCAGAACACCCATTCCTTCAGCCTCTCTTATTTCAAGGGTTTCAGAAAATTCATAATCAATCCTGAGGTATCATATATCTATGGAAAAAGTCAGATTGCTCCGATTTTCAGTGTTACAGACCAAGTAATAAAAGAGACAATCGGTAATCTTAAATGGATGCAATACTATAAGGCAAGCCTATTCATGCAATGGATGCCCTTCGCCAATAACCTTCTTCGCTTACGGTTGTATTCAGAAGTCATGTACACCCGGAACAGTTACATGGGACAGGAATGGAATCATACAGGCTATACTATCGCTCCGTCCATATATCTGAATTATAAAAAATGGTCAGCAGAAATATTCTATCAGACAGAAACTGAAATGCTGGCGGGACAGATGCTTACCACACGTCCAAGCATGGCTAAGGTCGAGGTGTCATACCGGCCTATCCAGACCATGACAATAGGAATAGGCATACGTTATCCGTTCTACGATTCGTGGAAACAAACGCAAAAGACATACGGGACAAATGTTATCTCCTCATCAAATGTTGAGAGAATTAAGAACAACGCCAATATGGTGTATGTGAATTTCATATATAACCTGCCTTTCGGTAAACCGTCAAAATCGCCCAAGCAGAAAATCACTAACACTGATAACGATTCCGGTATATTCAATAGATTATAATTTTTTCATATTCTCCCGTCGCTAGCTTCGGATAATCATGGAAAGTCAATTATGGCCCTTTACAAATATAAATCCAAGATTAAACTACGATGGTATGATAGAAAAACAGGGGGAGGCGTCAGCCGCCTTCTTCTTTTGGTCGGCTGGAGACTTGGTCGCAACGCGCTTGGCTTCGATCGAGATCATTCCAAAGGCCCTTATCCGGCGATTAACCCCTCAAAGAACCCTCGGAATATTAACCTAAGTCAATAAATAACCCTCTCAGAGAAGATTTCCGGAGTTTTCCTTGACTTTTTCGATTGTTTTTGTGTAAATTTGTATGAAGTATCAAGTATCATAATTCTAAGCATAATGGGCAATCACAGATCCGAAGACTTTTTCTACCCCGGCAACGCCGTGCATGGCGAACCCGATTACGGGCCGATGCCGTGGCGCAAATCAATGTGTCTGGAACAGTCATTGACAAACGCACCCTCTTACAGTGCTTCCAAGGCTTTTCAGATAAATTATACAAAGTCATTGCAGAAGAGGACAAAAGACAACGGTATCACAATAACTGAAATACGACCAGGACTCATTTTGTGATATCGTCGTATCCTATTATTCCAGCTTTGCCAATTATAATCTATTACATATTGCAATGAAAGAGCAGCGTTTCTTATGATAAGATATCCTCTTCAGTTATCGTATGGAAGCAACTATACTCCGTCACAGCGGTATCTTCGACTGGATGACCGCTATCCCCGGATAATCTCGCGCCGTCAGCTTCAGGGAATCAGAGCCGTGGGGTGAAATCGCAATTATGTGCGGATAAATTTGCATGTCTCGGATTTTTTTCGTAATTTTGTACCGTTTTTGAGGCGATTTCAGTGCTGATCGCAATCAAAACAGTGAAATATAACCAATTAATTAAACAAACGTATGAATCGTTACGAAACCGTTTTCATTTTAACTCCCGTTTTGTCTGACGAACAGATGAAGGAAGCGGTAGAAAAGTTCAAAGGCGTATTGACAGCCAACGGCGCTACAATCGTCAATGAAGAGGAGTGGGGCCTTCGCAAGCTCGCTTACCCCATCCAGAAGAAATCAACAGGCTTCTACTGTCTTCTCGAATTCGAAGGCGCGCCCACACTCGTAAAGCAGCTCGAGATCGCTTACCGTCGCGATGAGAAAGTGCTCCGTTTCCTCACTTTCCGTCTTGACAAGCATGCAGCTGAATACGCAGAGAAGCGTCGCAACCTGAGAGCAAACAAAGCAAGTGAAACAGCTGAGGCTACTGCCGAAGCAGAAAACAAGGAGGCATAATCATGGCAGCAAACAGCGAAATCCGTTATCTCACTCCTCTGACAGTAGATACCCGCAAGAAGAAATACTGCCGTTTCAAGCGCAGCGGCATCAAGTATATCGACTACAAGGATCCCGAATTCCTCAAGAAGTTCCTCAACGAGCAGGGTAAGATTCTTCCCCGCCGCATCACCGGAACTTCCCTTAAGTTCCAGCGTCGCGTGGCTCAGGCCGTTAAGCGTGCCCGTCACCTCGCTCTTCTCCCCTATGTGACTGACTTAATGAAATAATAACCGTTTTAACGAAAGCTATATATGAAACTTATTCTTAAAGAAAACGTAGTCGAGCTCGGCTACAAGGACGATGTAGTGGAAGTGAAGGATGGTTATGGACGTAACTATCTGATTCCGCAGGGTAAGGCAATCATCGCATCCGATGCCAACCTTAAAGAACTTCAGGAAAACCTTCGCCAGCGCGCCCACAAGATCGCAGCTATCCTCGCTGACGCACAGGCTCAGGCAGACGCCATCAAGGACGTTACCCTCACTATCGAGGCTAAGACAGGTGCCAACGGCGTGATCTACGGTAGCGTAGGCGCTGCACATATCGCTGATGCATTCGCTAAGCTCGGCCATAATGTAGACCGCAAGCTCATCTCGCTTAAAAACCCTATCAAGCAGACTGGCGAATACGTATGCACGGTTAAGTTCCACCGCGACGTAAATGCTGAAGTGCCTGTTGTCGTAGTGGCAGAGACTACTGAGGAGTAATTCTCTATAGTTAAAGATGATAAAAAAAAGTTTCATGCAGCATGTCTGCATGAAACTTTTTTTTGCACATCCGGTTTTTTTTTGTTATCTTTGTGTGTTAGGAATCCGAGTTGTGCCCGTTACTGTGGCCTGCTCCGGCAAATGATTGAAAAATAACAAAATAAAAATATATATGAAATTCAACGTTTACGGAAAGACCCTTCAGCAGCAGCTCTCCGCTGTCAGCAAGGTTGTGAATGCAAAAAACACACTTTCCATTTTGGATAACTTCCTTCTGGAAGTGGCGGGAGACACTCTGCTGATTACCGGTAGCGACATGGATACGGTGATGAGTGCCAGCATGGAAATCACCAATCAGGGCCTTGACGGTAAAATCGCAATAAATGCGAAAAGGCTCATGGATGTGGTGAAGGAAGTGGCGAATTTCCCTCTGACTTTTGAAATAGAGGAGTCGACGGGAGAGGTGGATCTTCTCTTCCCGGGCGGTCATTTTTCCTTTATGGGTGTGGATGCCGCAGAGTATCCGCAGAACTTCGAGACTGATGAACTCCCTGTGGAGATGACCATCCCCGCAGAAGTGGTGCAAAGAGGACTTGACTTCACTCTCTTTGCCATCGGCGGAGAGGTGATTGGGAGATTGCGTCCGGTTATGACCGGAGTGTGCTGGGATTTCCACAAAGATGACATCACTTTCGTAGGATCAGACACCTTCAAGCTCGTACGCTACATCAACACTTCATTCCGTCCTGAGACGGAGACCTCATTCATACTCCCTGGAAAACCTGCGGGTATCCTCCGCTCATTTATCGGTAAGGAAACTGAATTTGTCAAGATTCGCAAGGACGACAAGAGTGCCATATTCTCTTTCGGAAACTACCGTCTGGGCTGTCGTTTTGTCAAAGGAGTCTATCCTAACTACAACCGGATCCTTCCGCAAGACAATCCCAACGAACTGACGGTAGACCGTCAGATACTCGCTGCCGCAGTGCGTCGAGTATCCCTCTTCGCCTGCAAGGCCTCAAGTCTGGTGAAACTGATTATGGCCGACAATGTGGTGGCTCTGCAGGCTCAGGATCGAGACTACTCCACAAAGGCTGACGAGCGAATCAGTTGTTCCTACGAAGGCTCGCCGCTCTCAATAGGATTCAATAGCGTCAATATGCTTGATTTGCTCAATAACCTTCCCGGTGACCAGATTGTAGTGAAACTGTCTGATCCGGGACGCACCGGTCTATTCATGCCCTTCGAGCAGAAGGAAAATGAGAATCTGGTGATGGCCTTGATGCCCATGCATTTGACGGAATAACGCTTTTAATGATCATTCACTATGCAGCTTAACCTTATTCGCCCCATAATATTCTTCGATCTCGAGACGACCGGTACCAGTGTTACGGCCGACCGTATCGTCGAGATTTCTCTTATAAAGGTCTTCCCGGACGGCCATACGGAGGAGAAAACGAGGCGCATCAATCCCGAACGTCATATTCCGGAGGAGAGCACCGCAATCCATCATATCACCGATGACGACGTAAAGGATGCCCCTACATTCAGGCAGATCGCCAAGTCGCTCCATGAACTTTTCGAAGACAGCGATATTGCAGGCTTCAACAGCAATAAGTTTGATGTCCCTTTGCTCATTGAGGAGTTTGGACGTGCGGGATTAAGTTTCGACGTTTCAGGAAGGAATTTCGTAGATGTGCAGGGTATCTTTCATAAAATGGAGCAGCGTACGCTCGTGGCGGCCTACCGGTTCTACTGCGGCAAGGAGCTAAACGACGCTCATTCGGCTTCGGCAGATACCCGTGCTACCTATGAGGTGCTCTTAAGCCAGCTCGACCGCTATCCGGAACTGAAAAACGACGTGAGCGCGCTTGCTGAGTTCTCAAGCGGAGGACGCAATGTTGACCTTGCCGGCCGTATGGTCTACGACGACAACCATGAGCCCATATTCAACTTCGGCAAGAATAAAGGCAGGAAAGTGAAGGATATAGTGCGTCATGAGCCTGGCTTCATCCAATGGATCATGCAGGGTGATTTCCCCAAGGAGACCAAAGATCAGCTTCGACGCCTCCAATATGAATTCCTAAAGAAAAAATGAGCATGCAGACCTTGAAGGGTAAACACATAGTGCTTGGCATCTCGGGCGGAATAGCAGCCTACAAGAGCGCATATCTGCTGCGTCTTTTCATCAAGGCTGGAGCGGAGGTGCAGGTAGTGATAACTCCAAACGGAAAGGAGTTCATAACCCCCGCTACTCTTGCCGCCCTTAGTGGAAAACCCGTAGTATCTGAGTTTTTCGCTGCCAACACCGGCGAATGGCATTCGCACGTGGATCTCGGACTATGGTCAGACCTTATGGTCGTGGCTCCGGCTACGGCATCCACTATCGGAAAAATGGCTAATGGCATTGCAGACAACATGCTGATCACTACCTATCTTTCGGCGAAGAGCCCGGTGATGGTGGCGCCGGCTATGGATCTGGATATGTGGGCCCATCCTTCCACACAGCGTAATGTCGCCGCTCTTGAGCGCGACGGCGTGGATATAATACAGCCTGCCTCGGGAGAACTCGCAAGTCATCTGACCGGAAAAGGCCGTATGGCGGAGCCGGAGGAGATCCTCAGAAGGGTAGAACTCCATTTCTCACGGAGGGAGTCGTTGAAAGGCAAGCGTATACTTGTGACGGCCGGCCCTACATATGAGGATATCGACCCCGTACGTTTCATAGGCAATTACTCAAGCGGCAAGATGGGATTCGCCATAGCAGAGGAAGCTGCCGCGAGAGGCGCTGATGTCACGTTGGTGACAGGTCCTGTGGCTTTGAACACAGACCATCCCTCTATCCGTCGCATAGATGTCAGAAGTGCGCGTGAGATGCTTAAGGCCTCTGAAGCGGCATTTGCCGATAGCGATGCCGCAGTTCTATCCGCCGCAGTGGCTGATTATGCTCCTGAGGTGAAGCATGAGAAGAAGCTCAAGCGTGAGAATACCGACGGACTGACGCTGAAGCTTGTGAAGAATCCCGATATTGCCGCCACTCTTGGAGCGTCTAAGGGAGACCGCATACTCGTGGGCTTCGCCTTGGAGACCGACCATGAACATGAAAACGCCTTGGATAAGATGAGGCGAAAAGGACTCGACATGATAGTGCTTAATTCGCTTCGTAACCCTCTGGCAGGATTCAATAAGGATACCAATCAGGTGACCGTAATGCTGAAAGATGGTGCGGAAACTGAGTATGCTGCAAAGAGTAAGCGCGACGTGGCCCGAGATATCCTCGATCAGCTTGAGAATCTATTCTAAACTGAAAAGTGAATTGACAACGATGAGTGTGAAGATAAGTGTGAAATATCTGTTGGGGATTGCGGGAATTATGTTTTCCGCATCTGCCGGCGCGCAGGAACTCAACTGCCAGGTAGAGGTCAATGCACAGAAGATTGAAGGTGGTTCCAAGTCTGTGTTCCAGACACTTCAGGATGCTGTCACTGAGTATATGAATGAAACCAGATTCTCCAATGCGACATTCTCCAACAACGAGAAAATCGATTGCAGACTCTATCTTACTGTAAGCGAATATACTGACGACCGCATCACGGGTGACCTTCAGGTGCAGCTCTCCAGACCTGTATATAACTCCACTTATACCACCACTCTCTTCAATTTCAAGGACAACCGGATCAGTTTCGAATACCGCGAAGGTGAGCCTCTTGTGTTCAACGCCACTACGATAGACAATAATCTTACTGCAATACTGGACTATTACGCGTATCTTTTCCTGGCTCTTGATTTCGATAGTTTCTCTCCTAAGGGGGGAGAGCCGTATTATGAGAAGGCCGCTTCTGTGGTGCAGGCGGCGCAGAGTCTCGGAGAGGTGGGTTGGAAGGCTTTTGAAGATCCTAAAAACAGAAGCGGAGTGCTTACTTCTTTCACTCAGCCTTCTACTTCCGCCTACAGGCAGATGCTTTATGATTATCATCGGAAGGGGCTTGACGAGATGGTGACTTCGCCCGACAAGGGGAGGGCCTCGATAACTCAGTCGCTCAATGCGATTGAGGCGATCTACAAGGCCGATCCGATGTCGGCCGCCCTTTCCATCTTCCGCGATTCGAAACTTGACGAACTCGTAAATGTCTACTCCAAGGCTCCGCAGTCCGAAAGGGAAATGGTCTACAAACTCCTTCAGCCTATCTATCCTGCGGAAAACGACCGCTTAAACAAAATCAGGAAAGGGGATGAGAACAATTAACGTGACAGAAGAGGATACAATATGATCAGACAGCTTTCTATAATCAACTATGCCCTTATCGACAAGGTGGAGCTCAATCTCAATGAAGGATTGACTATCCTGACCGGAGAGACCGGTGCGGGAAAGTCGGTCATGATGGGTGCCATCTCATTGCTTATGGGAGAGCGCGCCGACAGTAAGAAGGTGCTTGCCAACCGGGAAGGGAAAGCCGTAGTGGAAGGTGTGTTCGATTCTGTGTCCCTGTCGCTCAGGGACATCTTCGACGCCAACGAACTCGAATGGAACGACGGCCAGATTATAGTGCGTCGTGAGATTTCGGCCAATGGCCGTAGCCGTGCATTCATAAATGATTCGCCGGTCACCCTTCCGCTTCTGTCGGAAGTAGCGGGCGGTCTTGTCGACATCCATTCGCAACATTCCAACAGGCTTCTTTCCAAACCTGAATATCAACTCAGCATAATCGACTCCATCGCCGATGACGCGGAGATGCTCTCCGACTATAGAAGAGACTTCTCGCGCTTCGTAGGCCTTCGCAAGAGAATTAAGAAACTGCGTGAAGCAATGGAGCGCAGCCGGGAGAGCCGGGAATTGCGTGCCTTCCAGCTTGAGCAGCTTTCCAAGATAAATCCCCGTAAGGGAGAGCTCGAGGAAGTGGAGAAGGACTATGATATCCTTTCTGATGCTGACGATCTTAGGAGCAGGATCAATGAGGCTGCCTACCTTCTCTCTCTTTCCGACAGCAGTGCTCTCTCCATGATTGGCGATGCAGGCGCGGGTATCGACGGAATAGACTTCTCGCTTTTCGACCGGACGGCGGATCCTTCGCAGCCTGGACTTATGGAAAGGCTCAGGAGTCTCTACATCGAGCTTAAGGATATCGGCGATACCCTTTCCGGAATTGCTTCCGGCATAGAATCCGATCCCGTAAGGCTCGCGCAGGCTGATGCTCGGCTTAAGGAACTGTATGAGGCGGTCAAGCGATTCAAAGTGCCGGACTATGACGCGCTTGTGGCGCTCTACGCGTCACTCAAGGAAGAGTGTGGCGGGGGTACCGAAAATATAGGGGAGCTCAATTCCCTGGAGGCGGAAGCGCGTAGGCTCGGAGAGGTGCTCAAGGAAAAAGCGGAGCGGATAAGCGTTGTAAGGGAAGCAGCCGCCAGGAAATTCGAGGAAATGCTTACGGCTGACGCCCGTCCGCTTGGATTGAAAAACCTGAGGTTTACCGTAAGCCTAACCAAGGGGAAACTTACGCCCGACGGCAAAGACACTGCGGAATTTCTCTGTGCTTTCAATAAGAACCAGCCTTTGATGCCGCTCGCTCAGACAGCGTCGGGAGGGGAGATGGCCCGACTGACTCTATGCATCAAGGCCATAACTGCAAATAAACTGAAACTTCCGACTGTGATCTTCGACGAGATCGATACCGGTGTCTCTGGCGACATCGCAGACCGTATGGGCTCGATGATGGCCGACATCGCTGCGGGAATGCAGGTCTTCGCCATCACCCATCTGCCGCAGGTGGCAGTGAAGGGGCATGCGCATTTGCTCGTATTCAAGCATGATGAGGGAGATCGCACTGTAAGCCATGTCAAGACCCTTGACCGAGAGGAACGGGTGAGGGAGATAGCGAGGATGCTTTCAGGAAAGGAAATCAACGACGCTGCGCTGACCAACGCACGTGTTCTTTTGGATGGATAGGAATAAACTGATGAAACAATTATGGAGAAAAGTGACTATATTTTCGGCCTTAGGGCAATAATCGAGGCCATAGAGGCCGGAAAAGACATCGACAAGATCCTTGTCAAGACCGATATCAACGGCGATCTTGCAAGGGAGCTGCTCGGAAAGGCAAAAGCCTATGGAATTCTCGTGAGGCGTGTGCCGCAGGAGAAGCTCAACCGCATCACGATGAAAAACCATCAGGGTGCCATCGCTATCCTTGCGGCAGTCCCTTATCATAGACTTGATAATGTGATTCCCATGCTCTACGAGGAGGGAAGAAATCCTCTGATGGTGGTGCTCGACGGAGTGACCGACATACGCAACTTCGGAGCGATCGCACGTACGGCATGCTGCGCGGGTGTGGACGCGATAGTGATTCCATCTCACAATTCGGTATCGATTACTGCCGATGCTATCAAGACCTCTGCCGGAGCTCTGTTCCATATCCCCGTCTGCCGCGAGAAGAGCACGCTCGACGCAGTCAGGCAGCTTAAGGATAACGGATACAAGATAGTGGCTGCCACCGAGAAGGGAGCGCGCAACTATACCGAGGTGGATTTCACCGTGCCTGTGGCGATCGTCATGGGTGCGGAAGAGACGGGTATTTCCGATGAAGTCTTGAGAATTGCCGACGACCTGGCGGCTATTCCGATAGTAGGGGAAATCAGCTCGCTCAATGTCTCTGTAGCGGCCGGAGTGATGGTCTATGAGGCGCTCAGGCAAAGGAATGCCTGATAAACAAGTATGAAAGCTGATTTTTTTGCCTTGAGATTTTGCATAAATCGGAGGAAAATATTAACTTTGCAATTTATTAGAAACGTGCACCGACTCGAGTGTCGGAATGCTTGATATTATAAATCAACAGTTTATGATTAATAGAGTACTCATAAGAATTAAAGTGGTGCAGCTGCTTTATTCGTATTTTCTTGTGCAAAACAACTTTAGCGTGCAGTCATCGCCGTCTGCGCCCACTAAGGAAAAGCGTTTTGCCTACTCACTCTATCTCGACTACCTATATCTGATGATGGATATAGCGGGGTCTATCAATCAGCGTACCCGCAATTCACCTCTCTACGAGACCAGATTCATCCAGCGTCTGATTGCCGACAACATCATGAAGTCGGTCAGCAGCAGGTATTCAGGAGGTCGTTCACCTCTTGATCCATGCGTCGACGATCTTTGCGAACGCATAAAAAATTCCGCTATCTACAAGAACTTTCTCAAGGATCCAAAAGCCGACTCAAAGATATGGCCGGAGTTATTCCGCCATTTCATCTCGGTAGATCCTCGTATAAGCAGTATAGCCGAAGGATATCCCAACTATTCACTTCGCGGTGTGGACAGGGCTAAGGAAATGATCACGCAGACATTCGCAGACTTTGCCTCAAGCCAGGATAATATCCTCGACGGTCTTGCCGACCTGAAGACCAGCCTTGAGAAGGCACGCGAACTTTATTTCCGTCTCCTCATGCTTCCGATCGAGATCACATATCAGAGGGAAGTGGAGCTCGATGAACGACGCCACCGTTATATGGCCAGTGATGATGACCTGAATCCGAATCCGAAATTCATCGACAATGAGTTGGTGAAGCTTCTCAGCGAAAATCAGGAAATCAAGGACTATGCCGAGGAGAAGAAGATCTCCTGGCTTGAGCAGGATCGCGAACTGATAAGGCATCTGCTTAAGAAGATACTCGAGTCGGATTTATATAAGGAATATATGTCGGATCCGGTCAGCGATTTGCATCAGGACTGCGAGTTCTGGCGCAAGGCCATGAGGGGCGTGATTCTTTCCGATCCTGATTTCCTTGAGATCCTGGAGACGATGTCGGTGTTCTGGAACGATGATTTCGATATCATGGGTGAATTCGTGCTCAAGACTTTCCGTCGCTTTGAAGAGAAGGCTTCCGACCCGAACTGCAAATTCAAGGAGCCGGTGCTCCCGATGTATAAGGATGACGAAGACGCTAAGTTCGGACGTGAGCTTTTCGAAATCACTGTTAAGAAGCATGCTGTCTACCGCGGATATATCGATGAAGCACTCAACAAACAGCATTGGGATTCTGACCGATTGGCGTATATGGACGTGGTCATCATGGAGACAGCTCTCGCGGAAATTCTAAATTTTCCCAAGATTCCTCTTCAGGCGTCGCTCAACGAGTATATAGAAATTGCGAAATGCTACTCTTCCGGAAAGAGCGGTGGCTTCGTACATGGCCTTCTCGCCAATGTGATAGCCAATCTCAAGGAGAGCGGTAAACTTAAGAAATAAGGACAACAAACTAAATTAAGATAAAGATATGAATTCAATTCTTCTTCAGGCGGCCGGCGGAGGCGGAGGCCTCAGCGGCATGCTGATGATTGTGGCGATGATCGTGATCTTCTATTTCTTCATGATTCGCCCGCAGCAGAAAAAACAGAAAGAGATAAGAAAGGCACGTGAGGCTATGAAGACCGGCGACCGTGTGGTGACAGCCGGTGGAATCCATGGTAAGCTCAAGGATATCTCAGATGCTACCGTGATGATTGAAGTGGCTCCCGGAGTGCAGATGAAGGTAGACAAAAACTCTGTCTTCCCTGCAGGTGTCGAAAACCCCAATGCTCAGCAGTAACGGACTGAACAGCAGCAGGACATATGCGGAAAAACTGGATTGGCTCGTTAGGAGTGGGGTGGAGGAATCTCCGGAAATCGTCTAAATTCCGGAGCCTGCTTACTTTTGCCGCGTTTGTAGGTATTTCCGCCATGTTCTGGCTGATCCTGACGCTCAACGACTCTGTGCAGGACGGTTGTATAGTCAGTGTGCGCATTAGTAATAAGCCCGATAGTGTGACTTTCATCTCGGATGTGCCGAAGACGATCCATGTGGAAGTGCGAGACAAAGGCTCCAGCCTGATGCGTTCGATGTGGCTGAAAACTCCAACTGTGAACCTTAATTTCAGAGAACTCGCTGACGACGGGCAACTGATATGCTCCCGTTCCGATATGATGGCGGCGTTGAAGGAAACTTTTGGAAGCAGTGCTACGATTGTCTCCAGTAGTCTGGACTCGCTGAGGCTCGTCTATACCGACCGTCCTGGAAAATCCGTTCCCGTTGCGGTGTCGGTCAAGGCAAGTGCCCATGCTGGCTACTATGTCTACGGGCAACCGGCCTCGGAGCCTACGAGGGTGACTGCCTATGGACCTCGGGAGATCATCGACACTCTTACAAGGGTTTTCACAAAGGCTTATGTGGAGTCTGACCTTTCTGAATCGCGAAGCTTCACGGCCGATCTCAAGAGTATCCGGGGAGTGCGCCTGATTCCTTCAAATGTTCAGATCAAGGTAAATGTCGAGCCTCTCGTGGCAAAGGAGGATATGGTTACGGTCGTAGCTGAAAACGTTCCGCACGACGAGAACCTCCTTCTCTTTCCATCAAATGTCAGGGTAAGCTACTATGTCCCGATGAGCGAGTTTGACGACGACCGCAAGGCTGTGCGCGTAGTGGTGGACTACAACGACGTGGCAGCCCATAGAGGAGAAAGGATTCCACTGCGTATAGAGCCTGTCAAGGGTGTAAATGCCGTCAATCCGCGTCTGCAATCAGATTCCGTGGAGTATACATTGGTAAGATGACCTTGTTGCCGTCTGCCTATGCTCCTTACCAAGAAATATAATCATTAATCACTGAATAAATAGAAAAAAATACAGCCATGCTTAAAGAAATACTTTCCATCACAGGAAAACCCGGTCTTTACCGTATCATCACTCCCGGCAAACGTACACTTCTCGTAGAGGATCTTGTAAGTAAGAAGCGCTTCCCGCTTGGCGCCCGCGACCGTGTGGTATGCCTCGGCGATATCGCTATGTATACTGTAGGGGAGGATCTTCCGCTCGATAAGATACTCGACCGTGTCTATGCAGTGGAGGAGGGCCAGAGGATTGATGTCAAGGCAATGGACAACGACATGCTGCGCGCTGAGTTCGCGAAGGCTGTTGAGGATTTCGACCGTGACCGCGTATATCCTTCCGACATCAAGAAACTCTTCAACTGGTATAACCTTCTCATTTCCGAAGGCTACACGAAATTCACAGAGGATGAGGCAGACTCTCCGGAGGAAGCATAACACCTCAGACCTAATCCTGAATACTACGAATTCATGACTCCGGAGGAGATCGCTGAGTATAACAAGGCTGCTGACGAATACAACGCCTTACATTATCAACGGAGAGAAGAAAGTTGTACGCTGATTTAGTTCGGCTATATTTGTAAGAGGATGATCCGTAATAAGGATCGTCCTCTTTTTTCATATGGGTCTTTGTCGCATATTATAAATTATGTTAACCCGATAATCCATGCCTCTGTGTCGTTGTTTTATTTTTGGCACGGTATTTGATACCTTTCATACAAACAAAACTAAGAAAAACTCAAATAAAAAAGATATAGAAATGGCTAACGGAAAAATTGGGGTAACGACTGAAAACATCTTCCCCGTAATCAAGAAATTTCTTTACAGTGATCATGAGATATTCCTTCGCGAGCTGGTAAGCAACGCGGTGGATGCAACGCAGAAAATTCGCACCCTTGCATCGTTTGGCGACTTCAAGGGTGAACTCGGCACACTTGACGTGCATGTCGACATCGACAAGGAGAAAGGCACATTGACAGTCACCGACCGTGGTATCGGTATGGACGCGGATGATGTTGACAAATACATCAATCAGATCGCATTCTCCGGAGCTGAGGAGTTCCTTCAGAAATACAAGGACACCGCCAATAACATCATCGGCCACTTCGGTCTTGGTTTCTATAGCGCCTTTATGGTGTCTAAGAAAGTCGAGATACGGTCGCTTTCCTATAAGGAGGGCGCGAAAGGTGTGCTCTGGACTTGCGATGGAAGTCCGGAATACACTATGGAGGAATGCGATAAGTCTGACCGTGGCACTTCCATCACTCTTTATATCGACGATGAGAGCAAGGAATTCCTCGAGCAGGCTCGTATAGATACTCTTCTTAAGAAATACTGCCGCTTCCTCCCGGTGCCTGTGATTTCCGGTAAGAAACAGGAGTGGAAAGACGGTAAGATGACCGATACTGATGAGGACAACGTCGTCAATGCCACCGAACCGCTTTGGACCAAGAAGCCGGCTGATCTCACTGATGAGGACTATCTCAAGTTCTATCATGAACTGATGCCCGGCCAGGACGACCCGATGTTCTGGATTCACCTTAACGTGGACTATCCGTTCACCCTTACAGGTATTCTTTATTTCCCGAAGATCAAAAACGAATTTGACGTGCGTAAAGACCGCATCCAGCTTTACAGCAATCAGGTCTACGTGACTGATCAGGTGGAAGGTGTAGTCCCTGAATTCATGACTCTCATGCAGGGTGTGATCGATTCTCCGGATATTCCATTGAATGTAAGCCGAAGCTATCTGCAGGCTGATACGGCTGTTAAGAAGATCTCCGGCTACATCTCTAAGAAGGTAGCTGAGAAGCTTGACTCGATGTTCAAGACTGACCGTAAGTCGTTTGAAGAAAAATGGGACGATATCAAGGTCTTCATTGAATATGGCATGCTTACTGATGAGAAATTCTTCGAGTCGGCAAAGAAGTTCTATCTTCTTAAGGATGTCAATGGAAAATATTTCACTCTTGAAGAGTATCACACACTTGTGGAGGGCGAGCAGAAAGACAAGGATGGTCGCCTCGTATATCTCTATGCCACGGATAAGACCGCTCAGTACAGCTATATTCAGGCGGCTGAAGACAAGGGTTACAGCGTGCTTCTTCTCGACGGACAGCTTGAACCCCATATGGTAGGCCTTCTTGAGCAGAAACTCGATGGCGTCAGCCTCGTGCGTGTCGACAGCGATACTCCCGAGCGACTTATACGTAAGACAGATGAGAAGGCTTCTGGACTTTCAGCTGACCAGACTGAGGTTATGACCATACTCTTCAAATCGCAGATTCCTGATGTTGACAAGGCTCAGTTTATGGTTGGATTCGAGGCGATATCCGCTGATGCTGCCCCCGCCACCATCACTCAGAATGAGTTCATGCGCCGTATGAAGGATATGGCTGCGATGCAGCCGGGCATGAGTTTCTACGGAGATATGCCGGCAAGCTATGCCTTCACGGTCAATACCGATCAGCCTGCTGTTAAATCCATTGTAGAGGAGACTGAGAAAGCAATCGGCGCGAAGACTTCAGATATTCTCAAACAGATCGCTGCGCTCAACGATGAGATATCCACAGCTTCAAAGGAAGCACAGGAGAAGAAGGAAAGCGCACCTGATATGAAGGAACAGAACGACAAGGTAGCTGCCCTCCGTGCGGATCTTGACAAAGAGGTAAGTGCATATGCCGCCGGCCTGCCTAAGGTAAAGCAGATAATCGACCTTGCCCTCCTCCAGAGTGGACTCCTTAAGGGAGCTGCCCTCTCTGAGTTCATCAAGCGAACAGCTAAGCTGCTCTGATGGATACTATATATAGTCAGTAAGGAATCACTTAATCTCATATAGGGAAAAAGCGTGGTGTGCTCAGTGCACCACGCTTTTTTCCCTATATTCACGCCTCTCCACGGAAGATCTTCTCGAATACGTCAGTTACTTTGTTGACTTCCACTATCTTGATATTGAATTTATCATGGATGCCCTTCAGATTGCCGGAGGGAATGAAGATGGTCTCGAATCCGAGTTTCGCAGCTTCGGCCACTCTCTGGTCGATGCGTGTGACGGTCCTTATCTCTCCCGAAAGTCCTACCTCTCCAGCAAATGCGGCATGTCTGGGCACCGCAATATCGAAATTTGATGACATCACAGCTGCCACAACGGCAAGGTCGAGCGCCGGATCGGTTACTTTCAGGCCGCCTGCTATGTTTAGGAATACATCTTTTTGTCCGAGTTTGAACCTGGCGCGTTTCTCAAGCACGGCAAGAAGCATGTTGAGACGTCGCTGGTCAAAACCTGTCACGCTTCTTTGAGGAGTGCCATAGGCAGCCGAAGATACGAGGGCCTGCACTTCCACGAGAAATGGGCGTGCGCCGTCAATGGTCACTCCTATGGCGATTCCGCTCATCTCTTCCTCCCGGTTGTCGCTCAGTAGCATCTCTGAGGGATTTTTCACTTCCCTCAATCCCTTCGCCACCATCTCGTAGATGCCTATTTCGTTTGTAGATCCGAATCGGTTCTTTATGGCGCGGAGTATCCTGTAGAGATATTGACGGTCGCCTTCAAACTGGATGACAGTGTCGACGATATGCTCCAGCACCTTGGGACCGGCAATGGCTCCGTCTTTATTGATATGCCCAACAAGAATCACTGGAACACCCGATTCCTTGGCATATCGGAGCAGGGCAGCCGCGCATTCACGCACTTGACTGATGCTTCCGCTTGCCGATTCGATATCTGCCGATGCTATGGTCTGAATGGAGTCAACCACTACAAGCTGCGGTTTTACGTTTTCAATCTGTGTGAAAATACGGTCGAGTTGGGTTTCCGTGAGGATGAATGTATTGTCTGACACTTTTCCGAGGCGGTCTGCCCTCAGCTTGAGCTGCGATGCTGATTCCTCTCCGCTGACATAGAGTATCCTGCGGTTGCGGATAGAGAGGATATTCTGAAGAAGAAGGGTTGATTTCCCGATGCCCGGTTCGCCTCCGAGAAGAGTGAGGCTACCTGCTACCAGCCCTCCGCCGAGAACCCTGTTGAGTTCTTCCGATGGCATATGGATGCGTGGCTCGTCAAGCGGTTCTATTTCCGAAAGCTTGACTGGACGCGCTCCCTCGGTGGCGAGGAGCCCCTTTTTTTTTGTAGTCTGTTTGGTGGATACCTTCTCCTCTACAAATGTATTCCATTCTCCGCAGGCTGGACATCGCCCCATCCATTTTGGCGATTCGTAGCCGCAGGAATTGCAGAAATATACTGATTTGATTGTTGATTTGGCCATAAGCTATAGAGTCCTGCGCATGAATTCAGAAACGGTGATGGCAGTGGCGGCTGCCACATTGAGGGATTCGGCGTGCGGTCCGGATGCGAAGCTCGGTATGAGAAGCGGCTGATTCACCTTGTCCCTTACCGCCTCGCTGAGTCCGTTGCCTTCATTTCCCATCACTACGAATGCCGGCATTCGTAGGGGAGTGGTGTAGATGTCCGTGCCATCGAGCAGAGTTCCGCAAACAGGTATTTCCGGATTCGCGTCTATGATCGGAATAAGGGGTTGCTGACTGAAGCGCACCATTCCGATGGCACCCATGGAAGACTGTACTGCTTTGGGATTGAAGGGATCGGCACAGCCGGAGCCGATCGCAACTCTTGCTACGCCAAACCATGATGCGATTCTCAGTATTGTGCCGAGATTGCCGGGATCCTGCACTCCGTCGAGCATCAGTGTCAGGCCAACGGCGAATTCGTCATTGCTGAATTCAATCGGTTCAGGAATGCGGTAGACCGCAACTATGTCAGGGAGCGACTGGAATTGCGACAATTTACGCATATCGGTTTCTTCTATGGAGTATACGTCATACTCTCTGTATCTCTCATAAGCATCATCATTTCCTGCAGTTATGATGATGGCCTCTGGAGAGAAGAATCTGATGGTGTCGGCCACGCATTTCTCTCCTTCAGCTATGAAAAGCCCCAGTTTCTCTCGCTGCTTGCGCGAACTAAGCCTTCCATATAGATTCAATTTCGTTTTCGATAGATTATTCATACTGCAAATTTAAAAAAAAAATCCCTTTTTTGTAGTGTATGAAAAGAAAAAAATCTGTAATTTTGTAGTAACTATAAAAGGAAATAAAAAATGAAATACATAGGAGCACATGTAAGCACAGAAGGGGGAGTGGCCAACGCACCCCTTGAGGCAATAGCGATAGGCGCGAAAAGCTTCGCGCTCTTCACTGGAAGCAGCAACCGTTGGACATCAAAGGCGATTCCGGAAGGAGAAGCCCATGCGTTTAAGGAAAACTGCCGTCGTGGGGGCTTCACCGCGGATCAGATCCTGCCTCACGATAATTTTCTGATCAATCTCGGGAGCCCTGATCCTCAGAAACTGCATATGAGCCGCAAATCTTTTCTTGAAGAGATGAAGCGTTGTGAGCAACTTGGACTGACGATGCTCAACTTCCATCCTGGAAGCCACCTTAATGAAATAGAAGAAGAGAAAAGCCTCGACTTGATAGCAGAGTCGATCAACATTACTTTGGACCAAACCGATGGAGTGACAGCAGTGCTTGAGTCCACTGCAGGACAGGGCAGCAATCTCGGCTATCGTTTCGAGCATCTTGCCCATATCATTGCCAAGGTGGAGGACAAATCAAGGGTAGGTGTCTGCATCGACACTTGCCACACATATTCTGCCGGATATGATCTCGCCGATGAAGAGGGCTATCGTAAGACATGGCATGATTTCGATGAAATAATCGGTCGAAGTTTTCTGCGTGCCATCCATCTCAACGACGACCTCCGTAAGCTTGGATCTCGTATCGACCGCCATGCGGAAATCGGAAAGGGAACTCTCGGTATGGAGTTTTTCAGGCGTTTTGTCAATGATCCTCGATTCGACGGTATGCCGATCATCCTTGAGACTCCCAATCCCGCTATCTGGCCCGAAGAGATCAAGCTACTTTACAGCCTTATAGAAAACCACTGACTTAAAAAAACAATGATTTCAAGCATATAAACCCATATAATACATTAAACAAATGTCAGTACAAAAACCCGACCTTGGCTTCTGGAAACTATGGAACCTCAGTTTCGGATTCTTCGGAGTTCAGATAGCCTACGCGCTCCAGAGCGCAAACATTTCCCGTATCTTTGCTACCCTCGGAGCAGACCCGCATTCGCTCAGTTATTTCTGGATTCTGCCTCCATTGATGGGTATTATTGTCCAGCCTATCGTAGGTGTTTCGTCCGACCGAACATGGTGCCGTCTCGGACGCCGTCTTCCCTATCTGCTCCTTGGAGCCTTGATCGCCGTCATCGTGATGTGCCTGCTTCCTAATGCAGGTAGCTTCGGCCTTTCGGTAGCGGGTGCCATGGTGTTTGGATTCGTAGCGCTTATGTTTCTTGATACGTCGATTAATATGGCAATGCAGCCGTTCAAGATGCTTGTAGGCGATATGGTCAACGAAAAGCAGAAAGGGTTGGCATATTCCATACAGAGTTTTCTCTGCAATGCTGGGTCGCTTGTAGGCTATCTCGCCCCGATTATCCTCACGGCCATTGGCATAAGCAATATCGCTCCCCAAGGCGTAGTGCCGGCCTCCGTGACATATTCGTTCTATATAGGAGCGGCTGTGCTTATCCTTTGCGTGATCTATAGCTTCGCTACCATTAAGGAGATGCCTCCTGCTGAATATGCCAGATTTCACGGTATTGAGGCCGGCAAGGAAGAGAAGAAGGAGAAGTTCAGCCTTACAAAACTTCTGAAGGAGGCTCCCGCTACTTTCTGGACCGTAGGCCTTGTACAGTTCTTCTGCTGGGCGGCTTTCCTGTTTATGTGGACCTATACCAATGGAGCGATCGCTGCAAGTGTCTGGGGCACCCACGATGTCGCATCGGCAGGATATCAGGAAGCCGGCAACTGGGTTGGTACCCTTTTTGCAGTTCAGGCAGTTGGTTCGGTGCTGTGGGCTATGGTGATTCCGCGTTTCAAGAACCTCAAGACTATTTACATACTCAGTCTTCTGCTCGGTGCCGTTGGATTCATATCCACTGTCTTCTTTGTTGATAAATATTTGCTTTTCATCAGCTATCTTCTTATCGGGTGTGCATGGGCTGCGATGCTGGCCCTTCCTTTCACTATACTCACCAATTCGCTGAAGGGTGAGAATATGGGTGCTTATCTGGGTCTCTTCAACGGCACGATTTGTCTGCCGCAGATAGTAGCGGCTGCTCTTGGCGGCGTGCTTCTCAATGTTCTCGGAGGAAGCCAGAGCTATATGCTTGTGGCTGCCGGTATCCTTCTTGTGTTTGGCGCCATATCCGTCTGCTTCATAAAGCTTACCTACGGTGAGAGTTCAAATAGCAAAGAGTTATAATTCGCAAGAAGTAGAGATGGCCAGTATAATTGATTACAGGGGAGTGGAAATCCACCGAGCTGAGAAACAGGTGTTGAAGGATGTCTCCTTTTCAATGGGAGAGGGCGAGTTCTGCTATCTCGTAGGGCGAGTCGGCAGTGGCAAAAGCTCTCTGCTGAAGTCGATGTATGCCGAAGTCCCCGTATATTCCGGAGAGAAAGCTGAAGTGCTCGAATATGATATGCTTGGACTTAAAAGGAAACAGATTCCTTATCTCAGGCGCAATATCGGCATCGTCTTCCAGGACTTCCAGCTCCTTCAAGACCGCTCGGTCTACGACAACCTTTCATTCGTGCTCCGTGCCACAGGATGGAGAAACCGCTCTGAAATGGACCAGCGTATTGAGGATGTCCTTATCGACGTGGGGATGCAGAATAAGAGCTATAAGATGCCGCATGAGCTTTCCGGCGGAGAGCAGCAACGCATAGTGATAGCCCGGGCTTTGCTAAACAATCCCAAGCTTATCCTTGCTGACGAACCTACAGGTAATCTTGATCCTCAGACAGGCATTACCATTGTCACGCTCCTCCATAATCTTGTGCAGAACGGCCATTCAGTATTGATGGCTACCCATAATCTTCAACTCTGTGAAGACTTCCCGGCTCGGGTGCTCCGGTGTCGGGACAAGGAACTGATAGAGGAAAAATAAGTGAAGTTACAGATAAAAAACAGGTCGCGGCAGTCTGTCGCGACCTATTTTTTATCATTTGTATATGTTTTTTTGAGGTTTCCTCATATTATTTATGGCCTTCAGATTTCTTTATTCAAAAAAAATTGATTAAATTTGCATCCAAAACGGGAAGTGAGGTCGTTTGTGGGCTCTCGCATCTCCCTACTACCATGAAATGATTATTTATAAGCATTCATAATAAGCTATATAATTATGGCAGAAAAGAAAGAAAAACTGTTTGACATGTTCCCGCCTGTATCCACCGAAGAGTGGATGGCGAAGATCAATGCCGACCTCAAGGGCGCCGACTTCAACAAGAAGCTCGTATGGCGCACCAATGAAGGCTTCAATGTCATGCCCTTCTATCGCAAGGAAGACATCGAAGGTCTTCCTTCAGTAGGCTCAATGCCCGGTCAATTCCCCTACGTAAGAGGATGCAGGACCAACAATGACTGGCTTATCCGCCAGCAGATCCTTGGCGAGACAGCCGCTGAGATCAACGCCAACGTTAAGCATGCTATCGACAAGGGCGTGGAATCTCTCGGCATCAGCATGCGGGGCCTTGAGGCTTCCGACCTCGCCGCCGTGCTTGACGGTATCGATCTCAGCAAAATCGAAATCAATATCATCTGCTGTCCCCGTAAGGCAGAAGAGATGGCTAAGGCTCTCGTAGAGCTCGTAGAGAAGGCAGGAGCTGCTGCTACTTTCAAGGGTAGCGTAGGCTTCAATCCCTTCAAGCGTCTCCTCAAGCATGGACTCGAATTCCCCAAAGATATCAAAGAGACTGCGCTCGCAGTATATGAGGCTGTAAAGCCGGTGGCTGGTCTGCGTTGCTTTGCAGTAGACAGCTTCCTGCTCAATAATGCCGGAGCATACATCACTCAGGAGCTCGGCTACGCCCTCGCATGGGGCGCTGAATGGCTCACTGTCATGACTGAGGCTGGCCTTACTCCGTGTGAAGTCAATGGCCGCATCAAGTTCAATATGGGTATCAGCTCCAATTATTTCATGGAGCTCGCTAAGTTCCGCGCTGCCCGTATGCTTTGGGCTGAGATCGTGAAGGCTTACGGTGCTGATGAGGATTGCTGTAAGATGGCGGTTCATGCTGTCACCAGTGAATTCAACATGACTATATATGATGCCCACGTTAACCTCCTGCGCTCCATGACTGAGACCATGAGCGCTGCGCTTGCAGGCGTGGACTCTATCGAGACTCTTCCATTCGATCTCGTATACACTCAGCCCGACGAATTCAGCGAGCGTATCGCCCGCAACCAGCAGCATCTTCTCCGCGACGAGTCCCACCTCAACAAGGTGGTTGACCCTGCAGGCGGCAGCTATTATATCGAGACTCTCACTTGCTCCATTGCCGCTCAGGCTTGGAAGGTATTCAACGAGGTTGAGGATAACGGTGGTTTCTATGAGATGCTCAAGAAGGGTGAGATCCAGGCAAAGGTCAATGAGAGCGGCGTGAAGCGTCATCTCGACGTGGCCCGCAGGAAAGAGATTCTCCTTGGCACCAACCAGTATCCCAATGTCAATGAAATGGCTCTCGACAAGATCAAGAAAGATGGCTGCGCATGCGGTTGTGGCTGCGGTGAAGCGGCTGACGGCGCTGTGGAATATCTCAATTTCGATCGCGCTGCAAGCCAGTTCGAACAGCTTCGTCTCGATACTGAGCGTGCCGCTAACCGTCCGAAGGTGTTCATGCTGACTATCGGCAACCTCGCTATGCGTCTTGCCCGCGCTCAGTTCTCAGGCAACTTCTTTGGATGCGCAGGGTATGAGATCATCGACAATAATGGTTTCGCTACAGTTAAGGAAGGCATTGACGCAGCCATCGAGAAGGGTGCCGATGTTGTAGTGCTTTGCTCGAGCGACGACGAATACGCACAGTATGCTCCCGAAGCATTCAAGGAGCTTGACGGACGTGCCGAATTCGTTGTGGCAGGCGCTCCCGCATGTATGGACGAGCTTAAGGCTCAGGGAATCGAAAACTTCATCCACGTGCGCGTCAATGTCCTTGACACTCTCGTGGCATTCAATGCGAAACTCCTCAAATAATCCGCCGACATGAGACCTAATTTTAAAGAAATAGATATCACAAAGGTTGTCACTCCCGCCGCTCCCGCACCGGTGGAGAAAGGGGAGGAATGGCTCACCGCGGAACTTATCCCCGTAAAGCCTGTCTACACTAAAGAAGATCTTGAAGGTCTGGAGCATCTCGACTATGTAGCCGGTCTTCCTCCTTTCCTTCGTGGCCCTTACAGCGGCATGTATCCCATGCGCCCCTGGACCATTCGTCAGTATGCCGGTTTCTCTACCGCTGCCGAATCAAATGCTTTCTATCGCCGTAACCTCGCTTCCGGCCAGAAAGGCCTTTCAGTTGCATTCGACCTTCCGACCCATCGCGGCTATGACGCTGACCACGAACGTGTGGTAGGTGATGTGGGTAAGGCCGGCGTGTCCATCTGCTCCATCGAGGACATGAAGGTGCTTTTCGACGGTATTCCCTTGGGTAAGATGTCTGTGTCCATGACCATGAACGGAGCTGTGCTTCCTGTGCTGGCATTCTATATCAACGCTGGCCTTGAGCAGGGAGTAAAGCTCGAGGAGATGGCCGGTACTATCCAGAACGATATCCTTAAGGAGTTCATGGTGCGTAACACCTATATCTATCCGCCGGCATTCTCTATGAAGATAATCGCCGACATCTTCGAATACACTTCGAAGAATATGCCTAAGTTCAACTCAATCTCCATTTCCGGCTATCATATGCAGGAGGCCGGCGCTACAGCCGACATCGAACTCGCATACACTCTGGCAGACGGCCTTGAGTATCTCCGTGCGGGTGTCAACGCTGGCATGGATATCGACTCGTTCGCACCCCGCTTGAGCTTCTTCTGGGGTATTTCTATGAACTACTTCATGGAGATCGCCAAGATGCGCGCCGCTCGTATGCTCTGGGCCCGTATCGTAAAGCAGTTCAATCCGAAAAATCCCAAATCGCTCGCACTGCGTACTCACTCACAGACTTCAGGCTGGTCGCTCACAGAGCAAGACCCGTTCAACAATGTAGGCCGTACTTGTGTTGAGGCGATGGGCGCCGTTCTTGGTCATACTCAGTCGCTCCATACCAATGCGCTCGACGAGGCAATCGCACTGCCGACAGATTTCTCCGCACGTATCGCCCGCAATACTCAGATCTATATCCAGGAAGAGACTTACGTCACCAAGCAGGTCGATCCATGGGGTGGTAGCTACTATGTGGAGGCCCTCACCAACGAGATCGCAGAGAAGGCTTGGGCTCATATCGAGGAAATTGAGAAACTTGGCGGTATGGCGAAGGCTATCGAGACCGGACTGCCCAAGATGAAGATCGAGGAGGCTGCCGCCCGCACTCAAGCTCGCATCGACTCCGGCAAGCAGGCTATCATTGGCATCAATAAATATCGCCTTGACCACGAGGATCCCATCGATATCCTTGAGATTGACAATACGGAAGTGCGCAACGAACAGTGCGGCCGCCTTGAGGAACTCCGCAAGAATCGCGACGAAGAGGCTGTGCAGAAGGCGCTTGCCGACATCACGGAGGCTGTTAAGGATCCGAGCAAGGGCAACCTTCTTGATCTTGCTGTCAAAGCGGCTGGACTCCGTGCGTCGCTTGGAGAAATTTCCGACGCTTGCGAGGCTGTGGTAGGACGTTATAAGGCAATCATCAAAACCATTTCAGGTGTGTATTCAAGCGAAGAAAAGGGTGATCCCGAATTCGAGGAAGCCCGCAAGGCAGTGGCGGATTTCGCTAAGCGTGAAGGTCGCCAGCCGCGTATCATGATCGCGAAGATGGGTCAGGACGGCCATGACCGTGGTGCTAAGGTAGTGGCTACAGGCTACGCTGACTGCGGTTTCGATGTTGACATGGGTCCCCTCTTCCAGACTCCGGCAGAGGCTGCCCGTCAGGCTGTTGAGAACGATGTGCATATTCTTGGCGTCAGCTCTTTGGCTGCGGGCCATAAGACTCTCGTTCCCCAGGTGATCGAAGAGCTCAAGAAGCTCGGCAGAGAGGATATCCTCGTGACTGCAGGTGGTGTCATCCCGGCTCAGGATTATGATTTCCTCTACAATGCAGGTGTGGCTGCTATCTTCGGCCCCGGTACCCGCATCCCGAAGAGCGCGATTGAGATGATTCGTCTCCTCAACGAGCAGACTGCAGAATAATATTTGCAATAGTATATCCGAGGGGCAGACACGCCAGGTGGGTGTCTGCCCCTTTTAATACTTATAGGGAGTTTTTTGTTATATCTTATGGAATCCATTGATTTCCTCTTTTGATGATATGAAAGCATGTAATTCAACATACAGATTGGCGGTCGGCCTTTTTGCTTTGGTGGCGGGAATCCCCGTGGCTGAAGCCGACTTTCTGCAAGATGGTCGAGAGGCATTTTTAAACTACGATTTCGAGCTTGCCAATGAGCTTTATGAGAAGTATGCCAAAGGTCTTAAGAAGACTCCCAGTCCTGAAGGGGAGGAGATTCTGGAGAAATATAGGCGTCAACTTGAAATAGCGGAAAATTCTCTTGACAATGTGCAGAAGATCGAGGTCATAGATCGTTTGGATGTGCCGGCTGACGAATTTTTCAGATATGTAAAACTTCCGGCTTCAGCCGGTAGTCTTCTTGATTATAACGTATCGGTGTTGAGAAACCGGGGTAATCAGTCTGATTTTGCCTATTCATCCGAATCCGGCGATGTCATGATGTGGTCGGAAAGTGACGACAACGGTCGGGAGCATATCATGCAGACCGAACGCCTGATGGATGGCTCATGGGAAAAACCCGTTAGGGCTGGTGAGATCCTGAATGATGGCGGCAATGCTCGTAATCCTTTCCTTTTGTCTGATGGAATCACTCTCTATTATTCCTCAGATGGCGAAGGAAGTATGGGGGGATACGACCTCTTTGTGGCTACGAAAGATCCTGTGAGCGGGGAGTTTCGTCAACCTCTTGGCGTAGGATTTCCCTTCAATTCTCCATTCAACGAGTATATGATGGCCATTGACGAAGACAACGGGTTAGGTTGGTGGGTCACCGACCGAAATCAGCTTGACGGCAAGGTAAGTGTCTATGTTTTCAAGACAAATGATGTCAGGAAAAACTATATTCTTGAAGACGAAGACGATATCGTTTCCCTTGCTCGGCTTGCGGATATTGGGTTGACTCAGAATGCTGAGACTGATTATCAGTCAATAAAACGGGGTATTGATGAGCGGGCTTCTGTTTCGAAGTCTACAGACGGATTCGACTTCATTTTCCCGCTACCGGGCGGAAGGGTTGCGAAGAAATTCGCTGACTTTTCCACTTCAGCGGCTAAAAAGGGCATGCAGCAGTATATGAAGGCAACTGAAGAGTATGCGCGGCTTGAGAAGGAACTCAAGGAGTTGAGAATGAAGTATCATGCGGCCGCCGGAAAGAATGGTGCCGCTGGAGCTATGAGAGATCAGATTATCGAACTGGAAAAGAAGCGTGATCAGCAGATGGCTGCACTTAAACAGTTGCGTAATGCCGTAGTAGCGGCGGAAACAAAACAATAACTACTCTATGCTTAACCTACATAGTCATACTGAATATTGTGATGGTCGTGCTCCGATGGTAGAAATGGCAGAGGCCGCCTATGGGATCGGGTTCAGGACATGGGGCTTTTCTCCCCATAGTCCCATATGTTGTCCCTCCGGAGCCAATATGAAGGCGGAAGACGTAGATGCCTACATCAAAGAGGCTTCCATTTTGAAGGAAAAATATGCGGGACGCATGCGCATCCTCACCGGGATGGAGATAGACTATCTTTCTGAAGATTTCGGACCTCATACGGAGTATTTCAGGGAATTGCCACTCGATTACAGGATTGGGTCGGTGCATTTCGTACGTACACAGAATGGTCGTCCGGTTGATGTGGACGGCCCGGCCGAACGTTTCCTGAAATATCTGGTATCAGAATATGATTGTGATCTTCGCTATGTGGTGGAGACATACTTCGCTGAAGAACTTGAGATGCTTGATAAAGGAGGTTTTGATATCATCGGACATCTTGACAAAATAGGCGACAACGGAAGCCACGCCCAGGCTGACCTTGAAGATCAGGCCTGGTATGCTCGGCTTGTGGAGGATGTAATAGCTAAAGCAGTGGAAAAAGACGTCATAATAGAGATCAATACGAAGAAATTTGAATCTGCCAATCGCTTTTTTCCTGCTTTGCGATGGTGGCCATTACTTAAGAAATATGGTGCGAAACTCATTCTGAGCACCGATGCCCATTATCCGGATAAAGTTGCAGCCGGCTATGCGGCTGCACTTGATCTTCTTCGGTCTAATGGTATGGCCTCACAGCTTACAGTCCGATATGAAAGCGTGTGACGGCATTTTGCCACTTCATTGCCTTGCGGAAAATCCCAGAATCCTTGATAATCCTTCAGAACACCCATCATGCGATTTTCCATAAGAATACCTCTCCAAAATCCCTAAGGGCAATTCTGATGGACTCCGCCAATCTCTGGTCTATATGCTTATTCGTCTCCATGATTCAACTGCAAAGTTAGCGACTTTTATTGAATCCACCAAATTTGATATCTGAATGGATATGGTCGGTAATATGCGGGTACAGAAGGCAAGGATGCCTCTGGTCTGGGTGGCGGATAAGTAGCTGTTCAAATTAAACGCATATCATCCGCTCTGACGATTCCGAGGCGATTTGGCCGCGGAGCGAATGAGCGATGCGGGCATCGTGAATGAGCTTCAAGGCCAAATCGGCCGGAATCGGCAAGCGGATGATGTGCGAGATTCTATTCATGATATGAACTTTTATTGTATCGTTTTAATTTGAACAGCTACTTATATAGTTCCATGACTCCCTCGTGTATGCGATGTTGGAATCCGATTGATATCGTTGGCATGGAACATTGTTTAATGATTAATTGTTTTATCATAAAGGGATTCAAACTTTATTTGCCATGATACTACGTATAGCATATAAGACTCTCGTGAATATAGGGACAGTACTATTCATTGCAAGCGGCATCCTGATTGTGATTGCCGGAGTGATCAATGCCAATGCACTGATGAACAAGATTGGTTTCCCGACTTGGAAGGAATGGTGGGAGGATCTTAAGAAGCATTGATTCTCCTCAGGAACGCTTCCTTGGCCTCGGCTTTCGATGTAGGAGAGAGTGGAAACAAATTTTTTTGCTCATGTTTCGGTCAGCAACAAAAGCGCACCACAAAGTTAATAACCTGCGCGACATATGCAATATCCAACATAAAGAATTTCAGGCGTCAAAATCCTGAGATAAAATGAAATATGCGCGTTTATGTATCGTAGACATAACGCGCATATAGTATGCTTTGAGCGTAGGAAAAACGCTTAAAATTCCGAGCTGAAATGGAATTTGATTTTTGGGAAGTCGTTTTGTGCCATCTGAAGGACGTAGTTGCTGTCTGCCATGAATACGTCACGTCCATCCTTATCCTTAGCCATGTACTGGTATTTACGCTTCTTGAAGGCTTCCAATGCCTCCGGATCATCGCTCTCTATCCAGCATGCCTTATATAGGCTGATTGGTTCCCAACGACACTGCGCTCCATATTCGTGAAGCAGTCGATACTGTATTACTTCAAACTGCAGTTGCCCTACTGTGCCTATGATCTTGCGGCCATTGAATTGGTTGGTGAACATCTGGGCTACGCCTTCGTCCATCAACTGATTTATGCCCTTGTCAAGCTGTTTCGCCTTCATTGGATCGGCATTTTCAAGATACTTGAACATCTCCGGAGAGAAAGAAGGAAGACCCTTGAAATGAAGCATCTCGCCGGAAGTCAGAGTGTCTCCGATCTTGAAGTTGCCGGTGTCGGGAATACCAACGATGTCACCTGGATAGGCCTCATCGACTATGCTCTTCTTCTGGGCCATGAAGGCCGTAGGAGCCGCGAACTTCATCATCTTATTGTGGCGGATATGTTTATAGTTGACGTTGCGCTCAAACTTACCGCTACATATTTTCACGAAAGCAATGCAGCTTCGATGGTTGGGATCCATATTTGCGTGAATCTTGAAGACAAATCCTGTGAAACCCTCCTCTTTGGGATCCACAGTACGTTCCTCTGCATCGATCGGTAGGGGAGCGGGAGCAATTTCGCAGAAACAATCGAGAAGCTCCTTGACGCCAAATGTATTGAGAGCTGAGCCGAAGAATACCGGAGCTACCTCACCTCTTAGATAGGCCTCCTTATCGAATTCAGGATATACTCCCTCAATCAGTTCAAGGTCTTCGCGAAGTTTGTCGGCATCGTCCTTCCCGATGAGTTCGTCTACGATAGGGGAGTTTACATCCTCGATTTCCACTCGCTCACTGATAGTCTGCTTGGATGGAGTGAAAAGGTCGAGACCATGCTCGTATATATTGTATACACCCTTAAACTTCTCACCTATATTGATGGGCCATGAAAGAGGACGTACTGATATCTTCAGTTCCTGTTCAAGTTCGTCGAGGATATCAAACGGATCCCGACCTTCACGGTCAAGCTTGTTTACGAATATGATGACGGGTGTTTTCCTCATACGGCATACCTCCATCAGACGGCGTGTTTGGGTCTCAACGCCTTTAGCTACATCGACTACGATAATTACCGAGTCTACAGCTGTCAGGGTTCGGAATGTATCTTCCGCGAAGTCCTGATGGCCTGGAGTATCAAGGATATTGATCTTATAGTCTTTGTAGTTGAAACCCATCACGGAAGTGGCAACCGAGATGCCGCGCTGTTTCTCTATCTCCATCCAGTCGGAGGTAGCGGTCTTTTTTATCTTATTACTCTTCACGGCACCTGCCACATGGATCGCGCCGCCGAAAAGAAGAAGTTTTTCAGTCAGCGTTGTCTTGCCGGCATCAGGGTGGGAGATGATGGCGAACGTACGTCGCCTTGCGATTTCTTTATTTAGTTCTTCCGACATGGCTGAAGTTTATTCAAGGTCAAGCTCGTTATTGAAGTCTTTCTTATAATACTGTGCAAGTGTGCCGAGGAAGTGGGAGACCTCCTTAGCCGCGTCAAGGGTCTCTTTGGATATCTCCTTGCCCTGGATGCGGAGCATCAGGATTCCGTAGAGGAAATTGAAGAGTGTCTCTAATTCTCCTGATTTGTTCTCGCCAGACTTGGCACGTAGTTCGACTATAAGGGGAAGCACCTTATAGTATTCGGCCGAATATTTCGCATATTTCGGATCTTTAAGAAGTCTGGCATTGAGGTCATCAAGCGTGATGATGACGTTCTTGTTTAGCTGAAGATGTCCTTTCTCCGCTACTCCCTCACGGCGCATCATATCGATAAGCGACTCATACCATTCGGTCATCTCCTTGCGCTGCTCTTCGGAGAGACCTTCATGCTTATCGACTATATTTGCCTGTATGCGGTCAATGTCAAGACCGAATGCCCTGATCATATCCTCAATCTGCCACATATAGAGCAGATATTCCGCTATGTTTTCCTTTTTTTTCTGAGATGCATTTATCATAGTGCAAAATTACAAAAAGTCCATCTAATCTCCAATTCAAAATAAATTTATTTTTAGTCTATTTTGTTCGATAGATTTATTCATTGTATTGTTATATAGATATACGGTATATTTGTAATAATATTCGTATTAATTCAAAGTTATCAATATTTATTCATTAAAGAGTTTTATAATGGATTCTAAGAAATACCTACTGCAGGAAAAGGATATTCCCACCGCATGGTACAATATAGTGGCCGATATGCCGGTCAAACCACACCCGATGTTGAATCCGGCTACTAAACAGCCATTGAAGGCAGAAGACCTTATGCCGCTTTTCTCCAAAGAGGCTTCCATGCAGGAACTTAACGAAACAGACCGCTATATAGAAATTCCGGAAGAAGTCCGGGAGATGTATAAGATCTATAGGCCTACCCCGTTGGTGCGCGCCCGTGGACTTGAAAAAGCCCTTAATACGAAAGCCCACATCTATTTCAAAAATGAAAGCGTAAGCCCGGTAGGAAGCCATAAGCTTAACTCCGCTATTCCTCAGGCCTACTATTGCAAGAAGGAAGGAGTGACAAATATCACCACAGAGACCGGTGCAGGACAGTGGGGGGCTGCCCTCTCGCTTGCTGCAAAGCATTTCGGACTTAACCTTGCGGTCTATATGGTCAAGGTATCGTTCAATCAGAAGCCTTACCGACGTTCGATAATGCAGACTTATGGAGCCGAAGTCATAGCGTCGCCTTCCATGTCTACCAAGGCTGGACGTAAGATTATTACTGAGAATCCTACTTATCAGGGGTCGCTCGGAACTGCCATCTCTGAGGCTGTAGAACTTGCTATGGCGACTGAAAACTGCAAATATGTACTTGGTTCGGTGCTCAATCACGTAGCGCTGCATCAGACTGTGATTGGTCTGGAGGCGGAAAAGCAGATGGAGATGGCTGGAGAATATCCCGATATCGTAATCGGTGCTTTTGGAGGCGGAAGCAATTTCTCGGGTATATCATTCCCATTTATGCGCCACAACTTCAGTGGCGAACGAAACACCCGCTTCATAGCTGCCGAGCCGGAATCATGCCCTAAGCTGACACGTGGCAAACTTCGTTATGATTTTGGCGACGAGGCCGGCTACACTCCGATGATTCCGATGTATACTCTCGGCCATGATTTCTCTCCTGCCAACATCCATGCCGGAGGTCTTCGCTATCATGGTGCGGGATCTGTCGTCAGTCAGCTTAAGAGTCAAAACCTTATGGAGGCTGTGGATATTCCTCAGCTTGAGACATTTGCTGCCGCCACGCTCTTTGCTCAGTCTGAAGGTATCATTCCCGCTCCTGAAAGCTCCCATGCCATAGCTGCTGCAATCCGGGAGGCAAGAAAGGCCGATGAAGAAGGTACTGCACCGGTGATTCTCTTCAACCTTTCGGGTCATGGACTCATTGACATGGCAGCCTACGACAGTTATATCTCAGGCGACCTCTCTAACTATCATGTGGCAGACGAGACTATCGAGAAGAACACTGATGGGCTCGATAAGGTGGATGCATGATTGTTAGTATGTGAACAATAAAGTAATATTTGGCCTATGCAACGACGTTAGGATTAGCTTTGCCGATAAAAATCGGCAAAACTAATCCTAACGTTTTTCATATAACTTAAGTTTGCGAAAATCAATTATTTGTTGACCTGATATTTGTTCCAGCCGTCTTTAAGATAGGCGAGGGCCTGTTCTGCAGCAGCGACTCCCGCATTGAAGTTGGCTTCGGCTGTTTGGGCTCCCATTTTTTTCGGTGTGAAGAATACTCGGTCGCTGAAACGCTTCTCGAATTCCTCAGCGGAGTCTGGCTTGATGTCGCTCACATAGCGGAGGTCAGGACGCTCCTCAAGAGCCTTCATAAGCCCCTCCTCATCTATCACTTCCTTGCGTGCGGTATTGACAAGCACTCCGCCCTTAGGCATTTTCATGACGAGATCATACCCGATGCTTTTCTTGGTCTCTGGCGTAGCCGGAATATGTAGCGATACGAAGTCATTTTCAGAGAAAAGGGCATCCACTTCATGTATAGGGCGCACTCCTTCAGCCTCCATTACCTCGTCGCTTACAAACTTGTCGAGAGCGGAGATCTTCATGCCGAATCCTTTTGCTATCCTGGCAACATTGCGGCCTACCTGTCCGAATGCGTAGATACCAAGCTTCTTTTCCTTGAGTTCAGAACCTGATTTGCCGTTATATTGGTTACGACACATCATGACCATCATGCCGAATACCAGCTCCGCAACGGCATTAGAGTTTTGCCCCGGAGTGTTCATTACGCATATTCCGTGTTTTGTAGCAGCTTCAAGGTCTATATTGTCGTAGCCTGCTCCGGCGCGTACGATCACTTTCAGTTTCGGAGCCGCTGCCATTACATCCTCATCCACTTTGTCGCTTCTGACTATAAGGGCTTCAGCGTCCTTGACCGCTTCGAGAAGGTCTGCTCGGGTACCCATCTCTACGAGCTTGAGCTCATTGCCGCTTGAATTAACAGTCTCTGCGATGGCTTTCACTGCGTTTGCAGCGAAAGGCTTTTCGGTAAATACCAATATCTTCATGGTTTTTTCTTTTTCGATAGAGGTGAGCCCGGGTTAAGCTACTCGGGCTCGTATGTGATTAATGAAGTGACTCGAATTCATGCATGCAATCCACAAGAGCCTCTACAGACTCCATGGGGAGGGCGTTGTAGAGCGAAGCTCGGAACCCTCCTACGTCTCTATGGCCTTTGATGCCTACGATTCCTTTGGATGACGCGAAGTCAATGAAATCCTTCTCGTATTCGGCATACTCGGGCTTCATTACGAAGCAGACATTCATGATCGAACGGTCTTCCTTATTCTGTACGGTAGCGACAAACATCTTGCTTGTGTCGATGGCCTCATAGAGTTTCTCTGCTTTAGCTATGTCCATCTTCTCGATTTCCCGTATGCCGCCGAGGCTCTTATAGTATTTGAGTGTCTGCAGAGCAGCGTAGATTGGAAGCACAGGCGGAGTGTTGAACATGGAGCCCTTGTCTACGTGAGTCTTATACTTAAGCATAGTCGGAATAACACGGCTTACTTTGTCAAGGGCTGCGTCTTTCACGATGCAGATGGTTACTCCCGAAGGCGCGAGATTCTTCTGTGCGCCTGCATAGATAAGGTCGTACTTGCTGACGTCTACCGGACGCGAGAAGATATCGGAGCTCATGTCGCATATCATAGGCACCGGTACTTCTGGATCCTTACGGATCTCTGTGCCGTAGATGGTGTTGTTGGATGTATAATGGAAGTAATCCATGTCGGGGGCAACGGTCCAGTCCTTCGGTATTTCTGTATATTTTGAGTCCTTGCCGGAAGCTACTACGTCTACTTCTCCGAAAAGTTTTGCTTCCTTAATGGCCTTGGATGCCCATACGCCTGTGTCAAGATAGGCGGCTTTGGTATTGAGGAAATTCATCGGAGCCATTGCGAACTGGAGGCTTGCACCACCTCCCAGGAAGAGCACACTGTAGCCTTCTGGAACCTCGAGAAGTTCCTTCACCAGAGCGACTGCTTCGTCTACCACAGCCTGAAACTGCTTGCTTCTATGGGAGATCTCAAGGATTGAAAGGCCCATGTCTGCGAAGTCGATGATGGCGTCTGCCGTATTCTTGATGGTGTACTGGCTCAGGATGGAAGGGCCGGCATAGAAATTGTGTTTCTTCATCTTTTTAGTTTTTAGTTGGTGACTAACTGGAAGAGAGGAATTCTATTCTCAGGTGCAAATTTAATTAAAAATTGTCAATTTGCCAATTTTTATTCAAGGTTTTTTGATGTATTAAATATGTTTTATAACATATTGAAGCCTCATATGCCCGTCTTGCCGGATACAATCGGTTTCGTTGAGCATCTAAATCATACGCTCTGCTGCTTGAGCCTTTCTACGTAAGCGTCTATGCGGTGAAGCTCTCCGGGAATGTCTATGCCCTGCGGACAATGTGGCGCACACTGGTTGCAGCCGATGCAATGATTCGCCTGACGCAGTTTCGGCACTGAGCGGTCGAGACTTACAAGAAATGCCCTGCGCGCTTTAGCATAGTTAGGCGATTGAGTCGAAGTCGGAATGTGGTCTTCGTTTACGCATTTGTTATAATGAAGCAGATTGGCGGGTATGTCGATGCCATAGGGGCACGGCATGCAGTATTTGCAGTCATTGCATGGCACTGTAGGATATTGCTTCATGATGTCGGCTGTCTCCATAAGGAACTCTTGCTCTTCTTCCGTAAGTGGATCGAGGGGACTGTAAGTATGGAGATTATCCTCAAGATGTTCCATATAAGTCATGCCGCTCAATACCGTCATCACGCCCGGATGCGTGCCTGCAAATCGAAAGGCCCATGAAGCTATGCTTTCCTCTGGATTACGCTGTTTGAGCCTGTTGGCTATGTTGTCAGGCACTTTGGCGAGCCTGCCTCCTAAAAGGGGCTCCATGATAACAGCTGGTATATTTCGCTTCTCGAGTTCATCATAAAGATAATGGGCGTTGACACTCAAGGGTTCTTCATCCTTGTTGCGTTTCCAGTCCAGGTAGTTAAGCTGAATCTGTACGAAATCCCATTTATATTCGTCATGCTTGGAAAGCAGATGGTCAAACACCTCGATATCTCCATGGTAAGAAAATCCGAGGTTTTTTATACGGCCTTCTTCTCTCTCTTTCAGCAGGAAATCAAGGATTCCGTTATCTATGTATCTTTTCCTGAGGTTGTCTAAGCCTCCGCCTCCTACCGCATGGAGGAGCATATAGTCTATATAATCCGTTTGAAGTTCTTTCAAGGAATTATTATACATGGCTATTGATGCCTCTCTCGATTGAGTCTGTGGCGCGAAATTGGAGAGTTTCGTAGCGATATAGTAACTGTGGCGGGGGTGTCGGCTCAGTGCGGTTCCTGTGGCTCCTTCCGATTTGCCCTTGCAGTAAGCCGGCGACGTATCGAAATAGTTCACCCCGTGTTCGAGTGCTGTATCGACAAGACGGTTGACTGCTTCCTGGTCTATTTCATCCTCACCTTCCTCTCCGTTTTCCACTGGTTTTGTAGGCCATCTCATGCATCCGTAGCCGAGTATCGATATGTTCTCTCCTGTTTTCGGATTCTTCCGGTAGGTCATCTCTCCTTCATTCTTGTCGTCGGGAGAGGTTGTTGCAGCATTCACTGCCTTCCTGCATCCGGCCAGTGCAAGTCCTGCTAAGGAACTCCCGATGCCGAGTCTTTTCAGGAATTCACGTCTGTCTATCGTGTTGCTCATCTTTCTATGTTCTTTAAATTGTGATATAGATTGATCATTGGCGGTAGATCATTAAATCACCCTATGATTTTCATGCCCCTCGATATATATCGCGCTGAAGGGACGAGAGGGACATAGGTTTTCACAGGCACCGCATCCTATGCATCGTTCAGTGTTGACCGCCGGTATCTTGACTCCGTTTCCCGATTCCACCATAGAGATGGCTCCAGCTGGACAGTGGCGTGCGCAGTTGCCACACTCTACTCCGTCGGTAAGGGGTATGCAGTTGTCTTTTACCCATACTGCGTGTCCGATTTGAATGGAAGACTTATCCAGAGTATCGATCGGACGTATAGCCCCTGTGGGGCATACGTCTGAACATTTCGTGCATTCCGGTCGGCAATAGCCGCGCTCATACGAAGATTCCGGTTGCATGAAGTTCTCCATGGCTGTCTGGGGACGGAGCACTTCGTTTGGGCATACCGAAACACAAAGCTGGCAAGCAGTGCAGTGCTGGTGAAGATTTCTGAGGCTTATGGCTCCAGGAGGTACTATGTGAGTCTTTCTATTAGGCTTTTTCTTATCCACGATGGTGGCTAAGCCGCCATCGACCACCTTGTCGGCTGCCGACATTGCGGCGGTGGCGCCGATGACTGCCGTGGCTGAAAGAAACTGACGGCGAGAACCGTCAATCTCCTTCTTCTCAGCAGAATTGTTTAGCGGACTCAGACCTACATATTTATATGATAACGCACCCTTATGGCATTTATCTAAGCAATCGAAGCAGGTTACACATCGGGAATAGTCTATTCTATGGTCTGCGATATCTATGCATGCGCTCTTGCAATTGCGCGAGCAAAGCTTGCAGTCAACGCATTTGGATCTGTCGATTACGACGCGGAAAAGAGAGAACTTGGAGAGGAAGCCAAGCGTTGTGCCCACTGGGCATATCGTATTGCAATAGGTGCGTCCGTTGCGCCACGCGAGAATGGCAAGTATGGCGAGGGTAGTGACTGCTACAACAAGCACACATGTCCCCTTGCTCCAATACTCCACTTCATGGAAAGCATAGCTGTCATGCGTTTCGGCCCAGGATGCGAGAAGGTTATTTCCCCATATCCATACCGGTTGGAGTAGGCTTGATACTATACGCCCGTAAGCACTGTAGGGGGCGAGCAGTGCAACCAAAGAGCTGATTCCAGCTATGACGGCCATTGCCATGACAGCCAGCATACCATATCGGAGTATGTTTTTTGATTTTGAGAACGAGTAGCGGTTCTTCTTTGCTTTTCTACCTAACCATGCGAAGCCGTCCTGCATGATGCCGAGCGGACATATCACCGAGCAATATAGTCTACCGAAAAGCAAAGTCAGGATGAGTAGTCCGGCAATCACGAGCACATTGAGTGAAAGCAAAGCCGGGAGGAATTGAATCTTGGCAACCCATCCGAAAATAGATTGCCAGGTACCAGTGAAATCAAGGAAAAGTCCCGTCACGAGAATGATGCTCACAACAGCGAGTATTCTTCTTGTGGTCTTGAGTTTATTGAAAGCCATTACTTATTTTTATTGTTTGTTTGAATTATGAGACTGCAAATATAATTAAAATTATTAGATATCCCTAAAATCAAATGAAAAAACTATCTGGTTAAGATGGTTTCTTTGATTATGATAAGAAATTAATTTAAAAAAAATGAACATTTGAGGCTGTACTGCGTTAAGGAAGATAAAGAAAACAAAAACAACCCTAAAACAAAAGAATAATTAAATATGGAACTCAAAGGAAGCAAGACCGAAGAATGCCTTAAGACCGCATTCGCAGGCGAATCTCAGGCATGTGTGAAATACTCCTTCTATGCAAAGAAGGCAAGAAAAGACGGCTACGAGCAGATCGGCGACATCTTCGAAGAAACATCCAAGAACGAACATACCCACGCAAAGCTCTGGTTCAAATACCTTCATGGCGGTGACGTACCGGCAACTCCCGACAACCTCGTAGACGCTGCAGCTGGTGAGGAATACGAGTGGGATGACATGTATAAAGCCTTTGCACAGGTGGCGCGCGAAGAAGGTTTTACTGAAATCGCAAAGAAGTTTGAGATGGTAGGTGAGATTGAACGCACCCATATGGAGCGCTATAAGACTCTCTTCAAGAACATTGAGGATGGTATCGTGTTCTCCCGCGAGGGTGACCGTATGTGGATGTGCCTTGAATGTGGCCATATCCATGTTGGAAAGTCTGCTCCTCAGAAGTGTCCTGTATGTAGCCATCCTCAGGCCTTTTTCGAGCTTCGCCCCGAAAATTACTGATGTCTGCACTGAAAAGCATTATTCAGCGGAATCCCGGGTAGGGATTCCGCTTTTGTTGGTTATTGTCATCGCCCGATGCTTATTAATATAGGTAGTTACTCAGCTATCGCAGAATAAAGCCATACATGTTAAAGAATCTTAAGTTCGATTTATATAATTTGTATATATGCGCAATTTTATTTAATTTTGTAGTTGAATATACATATTAGGAAACCAATGAAGATTCTCATAGCCGACGCAGGCGCCACAAAAACCGATTGGGTGAAGCTTTCATCTGTCGATGACTCTTCCGGATGGACGGAAGAGCGGCATTCCGGTGTTGGGATTAGTCCCTTGCACCATGATACTGATATGATAGAGGAGGAGCTCCGCCTTGTGCGTGCTGCGCTTGGTGACTCATTCGACGTCTTGCGCTTTTTCGGAGCGGGAATTGGATCTCCGCTCATAGCTGGCAAGATGGAGGCGATTCTTTCGGAAATATTTTCCTGCCATGACATCGTGGCCATGAGCGATATGGAGGGAGCTGCGTATGCCCTGCTTGGTGACTCTCCTGGAGTCGCATGCATCATGGGCACGGGAAGCAACTCCTGCCACTACGATGGCGTGGCAATTGACCGGAAATCGGCCTCTCTCGGCTACTTGCTTGACGATGAAGGAGGGGGAGTCGCCTACAGCCGTCGTCTGCTCAGCGATGTATTCAAGGGAATAGCTCCTGATGAGATCACCAGGAAATTCGGAGAGCGTTATGGCCTGACAGTGAGCGATGTGGTAGACCATCTCTATCGGCAGCCCGTTCCCAATCGTTGGATAGCCGGATTCATGCCTTTCGTAATTGAGAATATTTCTGACCCCTATATCAGGAGACTTACGGAGTCGCAGACCCGGTGGTTTTTCGATAGGGAGTTCGCTCTTTATCCTGAAGCAGCACTTCGCGACGAAGGTATCGGGTTTGTTGGTTCGGTGGCTAAAGCGCTTAGCGATGTGATCGAAGAGGAGATGCGGAGCCGCGGTTGGAGACTCAGAAACATAGTGAAGCACCCACTTGATTTATTGGTGAAACAATTTAAAGATGATAAACGACTTACGACTTAAATGATGAACATCAAGATATGGACACTGTCTGCGGTCCTTTGGGGCGGCTGTGCATATACCTTTGCGCAGGAGACCAATGACTCCACTCAGCTTATAGAGACGGGAGTCATGTATATAGATCCTCTTTTCGAATATCCTGTAGCTCCGGAAGAAATATCAAGTTTCGCCGAGAAATGCAACTGGCTTGCTGAAAACTTCTGGAATCCCCTCGATCTGAAATCGAAAGACGCTGTAGACCAAGCTAAGATGAACCATGCTTTCCAGGTCTATGCCTCGACTGTGCAATATGCCGACAAGGACCGAGTGACAGCTGCCGTGGATAAACTTTTGAAAAACCTTCAGAAAAATCCGATGCTTCTCTATCAACTGACAAAAGCAGCTGAGGAGAACATATATGGGCCTCGGGCGGAGTTCTGGATTGATGAGCTTTATGTAAGAATCCTTCGATCCGCACTCTCCAATAAAAAATTTCCAAAGACGAAGAGAATCCGTTTTGAAGAGCAGCTGAAGCAACTGGAGTCAACCATGGTAGGTAGTCAGCCCGCACGTTTCGATTTCGTTCGTCCCAACGGAGACGCAGCGCAGTTCTTTCCGATGTCGACCCCAACCATCATTATCTTCGGAGATCCGGACTGCGACCAGTGCCGTATGGGAAAGCTCAGGATGCAGTCTAATGTGACTTTCAGCAAAGCTGTGGCTGATGGAAAAATCAATGTCCTCTTCATCATCCCTGACGCAGATGAGGGCTGGCAAAATAAGTTGTCTGATTTTCCTGCCAACTGGACGGTAGGCGCTTCAGACACAGTGGCGGAGGTCTATGACCTTCGCGATGTCCCGGAAGTATACCTCATAGGCGCCGACGGTACCCTTGTCAATAAGCATATGGGAGTGCTTGATGCTATGAACGCTGCTCTCTATATGCTCGATAGTTCCAAATAAGCTGTGTTTAGCGACACAAACAATACACAATTCCGTATGGACAGAAAGAATGTTCTCGCTCTCCCGAAAAAGATATATGTTGCCTCTACCGGCTACAGCTATACGCATCTTGGGCGCCTTTTCCTGCGTCTTTTCGTAGGCATCATGCTTCTTCAGTTTGGCATCCGTCAGATAGGAGCATTTTCGATGATTCAGGATTCCTTCCCTTCCGTGCTCGGCATGTCGTCGGCTGTATCCCTATGGACCATGATTGTCATCGAAACGGTCTGCAGCATATTCATAATGGCCGGATTCCTGACCAGGATCATGCTTATACCCCCGTTTGTGGCAATGACTATGGCGGCCTATCACCTCATACATGTGGCTTCGAAGGCTCCCTATCTCTTGAGCTGGGAGCAACCTGCATATCTTCCCATTATGTTTTTGGGCATCTTCTTTTTCCTCATTCTCGTAGGACCCGGTAAGATATCGGTAGACTATTTCCTTTCTCTTCATATGCTTCATTCCTCAGACCACAGTGAGGATGAACTGGAAGAAGTGTGATACGTGTCATCTATCAGACGAAATGATATGGAAGATAAGAAATTGAAGATTGCTGTCCTCATCTCGGGAGGTGTTGACAGCGCTGTGACGGTCGATCGTCTGTTTCATCAAGGACACGACCTTCACCTTTTCTACATCCGTATAGGGATGGATAACGGAGAAGGTGATTGCTCCGCAGATGAAGACATAGAGATGTGCACCCTCATCGCAAGGAAATACGGCCTTCCTTTCAAGGTGGTTTCACTGCATGAGGAGTATTGGGACTATGTCATGGAGTATGCGCTTCGCACCGTCAAGGCAGGCCTTACTCCGCATCCTGATATGATGTGCAATAAAATCATTAAGTTTGGATTCTTTGAGGAACGCTGGGGACACGAGTTCGATAAGACCGCAACAGGCCACTACGCTAAGGTGTTGGAGAAAGACGGAAAGTTCTGGCTTGCTACAGCTCCTGATGCTGTGAAGGACCAGACCGACTTCCTGGCCCAGATAAGTTACTCCCAGCTAAGCCATCTCTTGTTTCCACTCGGCGATATGACGAAGGAGGAGGTAAGGGAAGCGGCCAGGGACGCCGGTCTGCCTAATGCTACACGAAAAGACAGTCAAGGCATCTGTTTCCTCGGTAAGATTGATTATAGTGACTTCCTCGAGCGCCATATAGGCACCAGAAAGGGACCTGTGATTGAAATTGAGACTGGCAGAAAGATCGGCGAGCACAAAGGCTATTGGTTCTATACTATCGGGCAGCGGAAAGGTCTTGGCCTCGGAGGGGGACCATGGTTTGTCGTAAGGAAAAACGTGCGAGACAATGTGGTGTATGTCAGTCATGGATACGATACGAAACTTCAATACGGCAAGGCTATACGTATGGATGAAATGCATTGGATCACGGAAGATCCTTTTCTCTCCGACGCTTTCGACAAAGATTCGGATGGCTCGCTTCCAATTGCTTTTAAGACTCGGCATACACCGGAATTTTTCGATGGACGTCTGATTCGCATGGACGACGGTCGATTCGAGATTGTGTCGCAACGAGAAGTACAGGGGATAGCGCCAGGACAATACTCGGTTATCTACACTCCCGACCGTTCGATATGCCTTGGATCCGGAATGATCACCAAACCGTGACACTGTGGTAATAGCACGATTATCTGCCAATCAAACATAAGCAAGAATGGAAAAAGAATTAATACGGTTGAAAATCGTAGGAATAACATACAATCAAATTGAAAACGGCATGTATGCCATGGTGCTTGAAGAGGAAGACGGAAGTCTGAGGCTCCCGATTATCATCGGCTATAATGAGGCGCAGTCTATCGAATGCATGCTTCAGAAGATAAAGACTCCGCGTCCGTTGACTCATGATTTTACATCTGAGATCCTCGGAGCGTTCGGTATAGGCATGGAGTCTGTCGTCATAAAGCAGCTCGACAACGGTATCTTCGCGGCTGATGTGACGCTGTGTCTGGCTGGCGATACACGGGTCATCGACGCACGCTCGAGCGATGCCATAGCCCTTGCCATGCGTGCTGGAGCTCCGGTCTTCACCACAAGGGATTTGCTTGACCGATGCGGCATCGACCGTGAGTCGTTCGCTCCGCGTGGCCTACATGTGGCTCCACGCCAGTCCATTCCTGCCAGAAAGGCGATAGAGCGTGTGAAAAACTCCGATATGTCGCCTTATGAGGACATGGATCTTGATGCATTGCGCCGCATGATGGATAAGGCGGTAAGCGAAGAGGATTATGAGAAGGCCGGAGAGATCAAATTGGAAATTGACAGACGGCAGTCAAGTGCCGATTAAATCTTCAAAGAACATGAGCAGAAAAAACGATAGAATCGAAATTCTGATCGAAATCATAAAAAACAATAATGTCGGAAGCCAGGAAGAACTGCTCGGCTTGCTATCAGAAAGAGGCATATTCGTCACCCAGGCTACTCTTTCGCGTGATCTCAAGATGCTTAAGACAACTAAGGTGCCTCTTGATCATGGCGCTTACGCTTATATGTTGCCTGATGCCTCTACCGCAAAGATGATATCCGGCGGCAGGCGTACGGCCAACTTGTCGCGCCAGATAGGCAATGGATTCATTTCACTGGAATTCTCAGGCAACCTCATAGTGATGCTGACACGCAACGGATATGCGTCCGGAATCGCATATGATATAGATATGCTCAATGCTCCGGAGATAGCGGGTACAATAGCTGGAGTCAATACGGTATTCATAGCTCTTCGGGAGGGCGTCACCCACGAAAGAGCCACTGAAATACTGTCCATGATTCTTCCGGTCGGCGATTTCAAGTAAACACAACTTCAGAATATGATAAGAGTAGGAATAGCAGGCGCGGACACGGCGATGGCCGGCGAACTCATACGCGTCCTCATAAACCATCCTGATGTGGAGTTGGCCAGTGCGTTCGCTCCGGGTAAGGTAGGGCGTAAGGTGGCGTCTGTGCATCATGGACTCGCCGGAGAGTGCAGCCTTGAGTTCTCTCCCGATATCAATCCCGCGAAACTCGATGTGATATTCATTGATGCCCATTCAGATGTGGCTGACCGTTTCAGGATGAATACCGACCGATGGCCTGAGCTTAGGATAATCGATATGTCTCATTGCCCCTCTCTCGACTTCGAAGCTCTTGATATGGCTTATGGACTTCCTGAAATCAATCGTAAGGAGCTAGTGCGAGGATGTCGTCGTGCGGTGGTGCCAAGGTCAGTAGCTGCAGCCTCCATCATCGGGCTTTATCCTCTTGCGCGGCATCTTCTGCTTAAAGGCGATGTGACGGTGGAATATGCCTGTCCAGCCGATATCGACACTGAGGAAAAGGCTGATATGGCGCGTCTGGAGATCGCCCATGTGCTGCATAAGACGCAGAATTCCTTTCAGGGCGATATACATCTCCGGCATCTTGATGAGGAAGTTTCCGACCGTGGACTGAAAGTGACGGTAGATCTTCCTTGCACACTCGATATAAATGAAGTATTCAGGATTTTTAACGATTGTTACGACGATCATAACTTCACCTTCATGGTTTCAGGCTCAATGCCTGGCTATGAGGTGGAAGGAACGCAGAAGACTCTGGTGACACTTCAAAAAACCTCCCCCGACCGCCTGAATGTAAGTGTAGTGGCTGATTGCCGTATGCGGGGTGGAGCTGGAGATGCGGTGCATATCATGAATCTCCTATTTGGACTTCATGAGCGTACTGGGCTTTATCTGAAGGCTCATAAATTTTAATTTCCAATGTATTGATGACTTTAAAACTCACCATACCATGAGCGTGAACAAAGCTATATTGATAGGAAATGTAGGGGGTGACCCAGATGTCAGATATCCGGAGCAGGATTTCCCGGTAGCATATTTTTCGCTTGCCACCAACGAGCTCCGTGGCAATACGGAGGTCACCGAGTGGCATAATATTGTCATGACCGGTGAGCAGGCACGCTATGCCGAGCGTTATATAAGGAAAGGGCAGAAGCTCTATGTGGAGGGACCGATCCGTACGCGCCAGTATACGGATAAGTTCAATATAGTCCGCAAACGCACTGAAATCTACGCTCAGATTTTCGAAATACTTGGGCGTGCCCAAAACTAAATGTATTAACCCTAAACAATAAATCCAATAATAATGAGGAAGTGGAGAATCGAAGATTCAAGTGAACTCTACAACATACAGGGATGGGGACTGAATTATTTCAGCATCAACGATGATGGCCATGTACAGGTGACCCCTAAGGAGGGCTACGCCCCGGTAGACATACGCCATGTGCTCGATGAACTAAAGCTGCGCGACATATCCGCGCCCATGCTGTTGCGTTTTCCCGACATCCTTGACGACCGTATCCGTAAGATCACAGGCTGCTTTAAGACTGCAAGTAAGGAATATGACTTCAAGGGGGAAAGCTATCTTGTCTATCCCATTAAGGTCAATCAGATGCGTCAGGTGGTTGAAGAGATTGTAAGCCATGGCAATAAATACAACATCGGCCTTGAGGCCGGATCCAAACCTGAACTCCACGCTGTGCTTGCAGTAAACACCCATGAGAATTCTCTTGTGGTCTGCAATGGCTATAAAGACGAAGACTATGTGGAGCTGGCGCTTCTTGCCCAGAAGATGGGCCGTAGGATCTATCTTGTGGTCGAGAAGTTGAATGAGTTGAAACTCATCATGAGGGTTGCTAAGCGTCTGAAAGTCGATCCTAATATTGGTATCCGCATCAAACTGACTTCCGCCGGAAGTGGAAAGTGGGAAGAGTCGGGAGGCGACGTTAGCAAATTCGGCTTGAATTCAAGCGAGCTTCTCGATGCTCTCGAGTTTTTGGATAAAAACAAGATGACAGAGTGCCTAAAGCTAATACATTTCCATATCGGCAGTCAGATCACGAAGATACGCCGAATAAAGAATGCGCTGCGTGAGGCAATGCAGTTCTATGTGCAGCTGTCTAAGGCCGGATTCAACATCGACTTCGTGGATATAGGGGGAGGCCTCGGAGTTGACTACGATGGCACACGTTCCTCTTCCGGAGAGAATTCGATGAACTATTCCATCCAGGAATATGCCAACGATGCGGTGTCGGCTCTTGTGGACGTCTGTACGAAGAACAATCTTCGTCAGCCCAATATCATCACTGAGTCAGGACGCTCCATGACAGCACATCATTCCGTGCTGATCATTGAGACGCTTGAGACCACTCAGCTTCCGATCTGGAATGACAATGATGAACTCCCGGAAGGGGCCCATGAGCTTACACGCGAACTCTACAACATATGGGACAAGATTGACTCATCCCGTGTGTTTGAAGACTGGCACGATGCCCTTCAGATCCGAGAGGAGGCTCTGGAACTCTTCAGTCTCGGACTCCTTGACCTTACTACCCGCGCTCAGATTGAGAAGCTCTTCTGGAGCGTGGCCCGCGATGTGCACGACATCACACGCTCAATGAAGCATCCGCCTGAAGAACTTAGGAAGGTGGCACGTATGCTACCTGAAAAGTATTTCTGCAATTTCTCACTCTTCCAGTCCCTTCCAGACACTTGGGCTATCGATCAGATGTTCCCTACGATGCCTATCAGTCGCCTTGATGAAAAACCCACTCAGGAATGCACGATTCAGGACGTGACATGCGACTCCGATGGCAAGATCAACCGTTTTGTCGCGCCTCAGGGCGTAAGCCATTCTTTGCCGGTCCATAGACTCCGCCCGGGCGAGCCGTACTACATAGGTGTGTTCCTTGTCGGAGCATATCAGGAGATTCTTGGAGACCTTCACAATCTTTTCGGAGATACCGCGGCAGTACATATCACATG
>CAMWMK010000002.1 GCA_947175295.1 uncultured Porphyromonadaceae bacterium | reverse complement strand
ATTGGACAGACGCTTCCTCATCCTCCGATCCCGAGTTCACCCTTAAGGGAAAGAGGATCGAAGTTCCCGCAGCTGCTAAACTCACAGGTGCGTTCACGATGACGCTCAATCCTAAGGATGCGTCAGGGAAGACCCTTTCCATCAAGCGCTCAGCGGCTTCTCCCGCATGGGGCGGAGTGATAAGCCAATATGAAGCTCCGATCATGGAGGTGAAACCGGCCGACGTTCCTGATCTATCCATCCGGAAGAGTATCGTGGCTCTTGTGGAAGGCGCCGACGGTCAGTTGGTACCCAAGGAAGGCATTGAGCTGAAGAAAGGAATGAAGGTGCGTGTGACGCTTTTCATCACCGCCGGTCGAGATATGGACTACGTGGCCGTCACTGATGAGCGAAGCGCCTGCCTCGAACCTATAGACCAGCTTTCGGGCTATACCCGCTCCGATGGCATAGGTTTCTACCGTGAAGTGCGCGACAGCCGTACCAACCTTTTCTTCGGTTGGCTCCCGAAGGGGCAGCACGTGGTAAGCTATGACTGCCGTGTATCCCAGGACGGCGAGTTCAGCTGCGGCATCGCTACCGCACAGTCGCAGTATTCACCAGCCGCTGTAGCCCATTCGGCCGGATCAATCCTCACTGTAAAATAGTGCTAATGACTTACTGTCAATTAACGCGCGGCATGGAGCCACAACTCCTGCCGCGCCATTATTTTTCCCCGAAATGCCTTCGTTGCCGCGTATTCATCGGGCATTGCACATTTTTCATTGAATTATGCAATAAAATAATTGCAGATTTAAGAATTTTTAAGTATCTTTGCAGTCGAATAGTGCACCCATTGTGCGCTTTCAGTACTTGACATCTGAATAAACAATTAAAACACAATAACATCTATGAATTTACTGTTGGAAATAAGCAACGGAGACCTTGCGGTTACAGCGACCCTCACAGGCATTGGCCTTGTGTTTGCCGCCCTGCTGATCGCAAAACTCATCTCCCCTAAATCCTACTCGGTAAAGAAAGGCGAAACCTATGAGTGCGGTATCCCGACCCGCGGCGAATCAATGATTCAGTTCAAGTCCGGCTACTACATCTTCGCCATCCTGTTTCTTCTGTTTGATGTCGAGACAGTCTTCCTCTATCCCTGGGCGACTATCATGCGCAGCCTCGGACCTTCCGGACTTCTCTGCGTCGCCATCTTCATGTTCATTCTAATTTTAGGCCTGGCTTACGCCTGGCGGAAAGGAGCGCTCAAATGGCAGTAAAAGAACCCAGCATCAAGTCGATGAAGCATGAAGACTTCAAAGACAACGAATACATCGACAAGCTCGTCGAGGAACTCAACGCCACCGGTGCCAACGTGATGGTCGGCAAGCTCGACCAGCTCATCAACTGGGGTATCTCCAACTCCCTCTGGCCCCTCTGCTTCGGCACGAGCTGCTGCGCCATCGAGTTCATGTGTCTTGGCGCTGCCCGCTACGACATGGCCCGCTTCGGATTCGAGGTTGCCCGCAACTCTCCGCGTCAGGCCGACTACATCATGGTGCAGGGCACTATCGTACACAAGATGGCCCCGGCGCTCGTTCGCCTCTATGATCAGCTCGCCGAGCCCAAATACGTCATCGCCTGCGGCGGCTGCGCTGTCAGCGGAGGCCCGTTCAAGAAGTCTTACTGCGTGGTAGATGGCGTCGACAAGATCATCCCCGTTGATGTCTTCATTCCTGGCTGTCCTCCCCGCCCGGAAGCAATGTTCTACGGCCTTATGCAGCTTCAGCGTAAGATCAAGCTCCAGAAGTTCTTCGGTGGTGTCAACCGTCAGGAGAAGATTCAGGATTTCTTCCGCAAGCATCCTTCCGAGGCCGGCGAGTATTGATCTACTTAACCCTTAACTCTAAACTCTTAACCCCTAAGCTATATAATGAGCGTTAAAGACTGCATCAGCAAGATTTGCCCGTCGGCTACTTTCGAGGAAGGCGATATCCTTCTCGTAAACGTGCCGGCAGAAAACTGGCGTAAGCTTGCTGAAGAACTCAAGCACAATCCCGAGCTCAATTTCGACGTCCTTACCGCCGTGGTAGGCATGGACTGGAAGGAGAGCCTTGGTGTGGTATATTATTTCACCGCCACCTCCCACAAGTGGGAGATGCTGTCGGTGAAAGTTGCCGTGGCCGACCGTGAAAACCCTTACATCCATACGGTTTCCGACCTTTGGAAAGTAGCCAACTTCCAGGAGCGTGAGGTCTACGATTTCTTCGGCATCAAGTTTATCGGCCATCCCGATATGCGCCGCTTCTTCCTCCGCAACGACTGGAAGGGCTTCCCCCTCCGCAAGGATTATGACGCCAACCCGGCCCTCAACCCCATTCCTACCGACGACGAGAAGAACGAAGACGACACCATTTCCTACGTAGAACAGCCCGACGGCACCATCAAGGGAATTCCCGGAAAGGTGTTCAAGGAAGGTGATTATGTGGTCAATGTAGGTCCGCAGCACCCATCTACCCACGGTGTGATGCGTTTCCGCGCCGCTATCGACGGCGAAGAAGTGAAGAAGGTCGATGTCGTTTCCGGCTATATCCACCGCGGTATCGAAAAGCTCTGCGAAAGCCTCGGATATCCCCAGATTCTCCATTTCACCGACCGTATGGACTATATGAGCGCCCATCAGAACCGCCACTGCCTCTGCATGTGCATAGAGAAGGCTATGGGCCTCGTGATTCCTGAGCGTGCCGTTGTGATCCGTACCATCATGGATGAGCTTATGCGCATCTCAAGCCATCTGCTGAGCTTCGGATGTACGGCTATGGACCTTGGCGCCACTACTGCCTTCTTCTACGGATTCCGTGAGCGTGAGATGATCCTCGATATCTTCGAGAAGACCTGCGGCGCACGTATGTCGATGAACTACAATGTGATCGGCGGTGTGATCGCCGACCTCCACCCCGACTTCGTGAAAGACGTGAAGGCCCTTCTCGCCATCATGCCCGAGCGTCTTAAGGAATACCATAAAGTATATTCCGGCAATATCATCGCTAAAAACCGTATGGTGGGCGTTGGCCATCTCAGCAAGGAGGATGCTATCAACTACTGCATCACAGGCCCCTCTGGACGTGGATCCAACTGGAGCAACGACTGCCGCAAGAAGCATCCATATGCCGCCTACGACCGCGTGGAGTTTGACGAAGTGCTTCTCGACGGTTGCGATTCATATGCACGCTATATGGTCCGCATGAAGGAGATCGAGCAGAGCTGCCGCATCATAGAGCAGCTTATCGACCGCATTCCCGAAGGCGACATCCGTGCACAGGTGCCGAAGATCGTGAAGCTTCCTGCCGGACATTGGTACACTCAGGTGGAAGCGTCGCGTGGCACATTCGGTGTCTACATCGAAAGCGACGGCGGCAAGACTCCCTTCCGCGTTCACTTCCAGAGCCCCTGCTTCAACCTTGTCGGCGTGATGGATCTCTGCTGCCGCGGCAATATGATCGCCGACCTCATCACCATCGGAGCCGCTCTTGACTTCGTAATTCCGGATATTGACCGCTAACTATAACTCAGAATCGACATGTTTGACTTTGGTATTGTAACAAACTGGATCAATGACCTTCTTGTAGGCTGCATGCCCGTGTGGGCAGCTACGCTTATCGAATGCGTCATCATCGGAGTCCTGATACTGCTCGCCTATACGGTGCTCGCACTTTTCTATATCCTCTACGAACGCAAGCTCTGCGCATGGTTCCAGTGCCGTCTCGGCCCTATGCGTGTTGGGCCCTGGGGTCTGCTTCAGGTGTTCGCCGATATGTTCAAGATCCTCATCAAGGAGCTTATCTCCCTTAAGGGAACCGACAAGTTCCTCTTCAAGCTTGCCCCCTACATCATCATCACTTCTTCTGTAGTGATGCTCGCATGTCTTCCCTGGGGACGTGGCCTTCAGATCATCGACTATAATATCGGTATCTTCTTCATCCTCGCAGTCTCAAGCGTAGGCGTGCTTGGCATCCTTCTTGCAGGTTGGTCGTCCAACAATAAGTATACCCTTATCGGTGCTATGCGAAGCGGCGCGCAGATGATCTCCTATGAGCTTTCGCTCGGTCTGGCCCTTATGTCGATCGTGGTGCTCGCAGGAACGATGAACATCAACGAGCTCGTAGCTCAGCAGGAACGCTGCTGGTTTATCTTCCAGGGATGGCTACCCGCCGTAGTGGCTTTCGTGATCTACGTGATCGCAGCTACAGCCGAAACCAACCGTGGTCCCTTCGACCTTCCGGAGGCTGAACATGAGCTGACAGCCGGCTACCACACGGAGTATTCCGGTATCCACTTCGGTTTCTTCTACCTTGCTGAATACCTCAATCTCTTCATCGTCAGCGGTATCGCTTCACTGATGTTCCTCGGTGGTTGGATGCCCTTCCACATAGCAGGATTGGATTGCTTCAACATGGTGATGAACTGGATTCCCGGTCCGATATGGTTCCTCGCAAAGGCTTTCTTCATCAGCTACGTGATCATTTGGTTCAAATGGACATTCCCCCGCGTACGTATCGACCAGATGCTCGCCCTCGAATGGAAATATATGATGCCATTCGCCCTCGTCAACCTTATCGTGATGGCGGTCTTCGTGGCATTCGGCTGGACTTTCTAATCCCCTACGCATCAAAACCGTGTTGAGGACGCAGTCCGAAATAATAACATACCTGAAGAAGGAGTGAAACCCTTCTTCAGGACCAAAAATTAACAACAATAAGTATTTGATACTTTACGACATTACACTAAAATGAGCGCAAACAAAGGAACGATCACTCAGATTATCGGCCCCGTCATCGACGTAAGCTTCGAAGGCGGTAAAGATAACATTCCCCCTATCTACGCCGCACTCCGCATCAAGCGTGACAACGGCGAGGAACTGATTCTCGAGGTTGAGCAGCACATCGGCGAACAGACCGTACGCTGTGTGGCTATGGAATCTACCGACGGCCTTCGCCGCGGAATGGAAGTTGAAAATCTTGGACGCCCCATCGCCGTGCCTACAGGCCAGCAGGTGAAAGGCCGACTCCTGAATGTGATTGGTGAACCTATCGACCACCTTCCGGAACTCGACCGCGACCACCTCCGTCCCATCCATCAGCCGGCTCCGGCTTTCGAAGACCTCGCTATCTCTACCGAGATACTGCTTACGGGCATCAAGGTGATCGACTTCCTCGAGCCCTACACCAAGGGCGGTAAGATCGGTCTGTTCGGTGGCGCCGGCGTGGGCAAGACCGTGCTCATCCAGGAGCTTATCAACAATATCGCGAAGGGATCAAACGGCTTCTCCGTTTTCACCGGTGTAGGTGAACGTACTCGTGAGGGCAACGACCTTCTCCGCGAGATGATCGAGAGCGGCGTCATGAAATATGGCAAGAAGTTTGAGGAAGGCATGGAGAAGGGCGAATGGAACCTGGCCGATGTCGATATGAACGAAGTGGAGAAGAGCCAGGTGACCATGGTGTTCGGCCAGATGAACGAACCCCCGGGCGCACGTCTTCGTGTGGCGCTGTCAGGCCTTACGGTTGCTGAGCAGTTCCGCGATGCGGAAGGCGGCGGACAGGATATCCTCCTCTTCATCGACAATATCTTCCGTTTCACTCAGGCCGGTTCCGAGGTGTCAGCGCTTCTTGGCCGTATGCCGTCGGCTGTAGGTTATCAGCCTACACTCGCTTCCGAAATGGGTGCCCTTCAGGAACGAATCACTTCTACCAAGAACGGTTCGATCACTTCCGTACAGGCTATCTATGTGCCTGCCGACGACTTGACCGACCCGGCTCCTGCCACTACATTCTCATTCCTCGACGCCACTACGGTACTCAACCGTAAGATCGCCGAGCTCGGCATCTATCCTGCCGTAGACCCCCTTGACTCGACTTCCCGTATCCTTGACCCGAACATCATCGGCGAGGAGCATTACAATGTAGCTCAGCAGACAAAGCAGCTTCTTCAGAAATACAACGACCTTCAGGATATCATCGCGATCCTCGGTGTAGACGAGCTCAGCGACGACGACAAACTCGTGGTGTCGCGCGCCCGCCGCGCTCAGCGTTTCCTCAGCCAGCCGTTCCATGTGGCCGAGCAGTTCACAGGTGTTCCCGGCGTGATGGTTCCCCTTCAGGAGACCATCCGTGGCTTCAAGATGATCCTCAGCGGCGAGATGGATGAATATCCTGAGCAGGCGTTCCTCAACGTCGGCACTATCGACGAAGCGATCGCCAAGGGTAAGAAGATGCTTGCCGAAGTATAATCATTAGCACTCTGCGATAATGACTTTAGAAATCATTTCACCTCAGGAAGTCGTCTTTCAAGGCGAAGCGGTATCAGTGACCTTGCCGGGAGCTAACGGCAAATTCACTGTACTCAAAAACCATGCAGCCTTGATTTCCGTACTCGTTGAGGGAACTATCGCCTACCGCACTCCTTCCGGAGAAGAGAAAACCTACGAAATAAAGGGTGGACTCGCAGACGTAGACAACAATGTAATCTCAGTGTGCATCTATTAACACGGAACCGTAATGAGAAAGAAATTAGCTATACTGTTTTCCATCATATCTGTTTTATTCCTTTCCTTCCCCGCTTTCGCGTCTGAGGGAGAGAAAGGCAAGGTGGATGTGAAGGGAAACATATTCCATCACCTTGCCGACGGCTACGGCTGGGAAGTGCCTTTCAGCCATACCTACCGCATTCCGCTCCCGGTTATCGTTCGTGCGGAAGACGGCAGCTGGCATTGCTTCTCCTCCGGCCGCCTCGCTAAATATGAGGAAGAGACCAATGCTGAAGGCAAGACCCACACTGTTGCTGTTCCGCAGATAGTAGACATTGAGAAAGACGGTAATCCGCAGGCATATCGTTTTGTGCTCGCCCATGAAAGCAAGCATAAAGACAAGGTGGTGCAGCTTCTCCCCACATCTCCGGCCGATGAAGCTCAAGCGGAACAGACCGCAAAGGCCCAGAACGATGAGATAGTCGACGGCTATGTCAAGTTCGACGGAAAATACTATAAGGAATACAAGCCCTTCGACATCTCCATCACAAAGAATGTACTTGCGCTCTTCATTGCTGCCGCACTCGTCACTTGGATGGTGATGGGACTCGTGAGGTTCTACTCCCGCAATGGATTCAAGGCTCCCCGCAAAGGTATGGGATTTCTCGAGCTGTGCGTCGATTTCATCTACACCGGTGTAATCAAGAGCACTCTCGGCGCAAAGGCCACCAAGTTCGCCCCGTATCTGCTTACGGCCTTCTTCTTTATCCTTGTGATGAACCTCCTCGGTCTGGTCGTGATCTTCCCCGGCGGTGCCAATCTTACAGGCAACATCGCGATTACCCTTGTGCTCGCCGTGATGACGTTCGTGGTGACCAACATCAACGGCAACAAGCACTATTGGAAGGAGATCTTCTGGCCCGATGTGCCCCTCTTCCTTAAGTTCCCCCTTCCCATCATGCAGATCATCGAGATCTTCGGTATGTTCACCAAGCCCGCCGCTCTTTGCGTACGTCTCTTCGCCAACATGATGGGCGGACACATGATTGTGCTGACCCTCACTCTGCTCATCTTCATCTTCGCTGTCTACGGAGCTGCTGTAGCAGGAGTGTCGACACTCATGTCGCTTCTCTTCTCGATCTTCATGCTTCTTCTCGATGTCCTTGTGAGCTTCATCCAGGCCTATGTCTTCACCCTGCTCTCTACCATCTTTATCTCGATGGCAGTGGAAGAGCACGAAGACCATCACAAGACAGTAGAGGATATGGCATGATCCCAAAAGACACAAACGAAATAAAAATAACAATAATAACATTAAAAACTTCAAGACTATGTTTTCAATGATTTTAGTAGCCGAAGCTCTCGCATCATTCGGCGCTGCCTTCGGAGCAGGCCTTTCAGCAATCGCCGCAGGTATCGGCATCGGTAAGATCGGTAGCAGCGCAATGGAAGCTATCGCCCGTCAGCCGGAAAGCGCAGGCGACATCCGTTCCAACATGATCGTGATCGCCGCCCTCATCGAAGGTGTGGCCCTCTTCGCTGTGATCGTATCGGCTCTCGCTCTCTTCATCTGATCGGCTTAGGCCATAAAAATTCTTATTGGAATGGAATTATTCACGCCCGATTTTGGACTGGTGTTCTGGATGTTTGTGGCATTCATCATCCTCTTCCTCGTGCTTGCGAAGTGGGGATGGCCTGCAATCATCAAGCAGATGGAAGGGCGTGCTGACGCTATCGACAAAGGTGTGGAATACGCCCGGGAGGCCAAAGAGCAGCTCGACAATGCGAAGCAATCCGCACAGCAGGTGATAGATGAAGCTCAGGCCCGTCAGGCCGACATTCTTCGCGAAGCCGCGAAAATGAAGAGCCAGATCATCGAGGAAGCCAAAAAGGAAGCTTCCGAAGAGGCCCGTAAGGTGATGGAGCAGGCTAAGGTCTCCATCGAGCAGTCTCGCAAGGAAGCCGAACTCCAGTTCAGGAATGAAGTCAGCAAGTTCTCTCTCGACATCGCCGAGAAGATGGTCCGCGGCCAGCTCCGAAACGATGAAGAGCAGCAGAAGCTTGTCAGCAAGATGTTGGACGAAATAGAGAAGAATTGAGACGATGAACGAGGGACTCATACCGCAGCGCTACGCTAAGGCGCTCTACAAACTCGCCGTCGAGCGGGGTAACGCCGAAAAGGTATACCTCGAGATGAAGACGGTTGCTGATTCGTTTGCCAGCAATCCCGGTCTGCAGAAAGTGCTCTCCAATCCCTACGTAAGCCGTGAGGATAAGGAAAAACTCCTGCTCACTGCCGCCGGCGACATGGTGGAGGACGACTATCGTTCATTCGTCAGGCTTATTCTCGATCGTAAAAGGGCAGCCTTCGCTCATCTGATGGCCCTCGCCTACTGCGATCTCTACCGAAAGGAAATGAAGATCGCTCGCGTGAGGATCATCACCGCCTCCAATCTCGACGATACAATGCTGCAGAAACTGCGCGCCATCGTGTCGAAGGCATATCCGGGGATGACCCTTGAATTCTCTCATGAAGTCGATCCCGAACTCATCGGAGGATTTGTGATCGATGTAGACGGCCAACGTCTCGACGCTTCGATCAGCAATGAGATCGAACAATTACGTTTAAAACTTTTAAGAAGCAATTAACAATGCTTAACCCAAGCGAAATTTCAGATATTCTAAAGCAGCAGCTCGAGAACGTCAACTCCCAGGTGAAGTTTGAAGAGACAGGCACTGTGCTCAGCGTCGGCGACGGCGTGGCCCACGTATATGGTCTCGAAAACGTTAAGGCCTCGGAGCTCGTGGAGTTCGAAAACGGTTCTACCGGTGTCGCGCTCAATCTCGAGGAAAGCAACGTGGGTGTTGTGCTTCTCGACGATGTGAATGCGGTGTCAGAAAACATGACGGTACGTCGCACGGGTGAGATTGCCTCTATTCCGGTCGGCGATGGTCTTTTCGGTCGCGTCATCAACATCCTCGGCGAACCCATCGACGGCAACGGCCCCATAGAGGGTGAGTTGCTTCGCATGCCGCTTGAGAGAAAGGCGCCCGGCGTTATCTTCCGCCAGCCCGTGAAGCAGCCGCTCCAGACCGGTCTTAAGGCCATCGACTCAATGATTCCTATCGGTCGCGGACAGCGTGAGCTTATCATCGGCGACCGCCAGATCGGTAAGACGGCCATCGCCATCGACACCATCATCAATCAGAAGAGCAACTTCCTCGCCGGAAAACCTGTCTACTGTATCTACGTGGCCATCGGCCAGAAAGCGTCTACAGTGGCTTCCATCGTGCAGACACTCAAGAAGCACGGCGCTATGGACTACACCGTAGTCGTGTCGGCTACGGCTTCCGACTCCGCCGCCATGCGCTACTACGCTCCCTTCGCGGGAGTTGCCATCGGAGAGTTCATCCGCGATACAGGCCGTGACGCTCTCATCGTTTACGACGACCTCTCGAAGCAGGCCGTTGCCTATCGTGAGATCTCCCTTATCCTCAAGCGTCCTTCCGGACGTGAGGCATATCCCGGCGATATCTTCTATCTCCACTCCCGTCTTCTCGAACGCGCGGCTAAGATCATTGACAACCAGCAGGTGGCTTCAAACATGAACGACCTGCCCGATGTACTCAAGCCCATAGTGAAAGGCGGCGGTTCGCTTACTGCCCTTCCCATCATCGAGACACAGGCAGGCGACGTATCGGCCTATATCCCGACAAACGTGATCTCCATCACCGACGGCCAGATATTCCTTGAGACCGCTCTCTTCAACCAGGGTATCCGTCCGGCTGTCAATGTGGGTATCTCAGTGTCGCGTGTAGGTGGCAACGCCCAGATCAAGCCGATGAAGAAAGTGGCCGGTACGCTCAAGATCGCTCAGGCACAGTACCGCGAGCTCGAGTCGTTCACCAAATTCGGCGGCGACATCGACCCCGTTACCGCAAAGGTGATCGACACCGGACGTAAAAACCAGCAGCTGCTCATCCAGCCCCAGTATCAGCCCTGGCCCGTGGAAAACCAGGTGGCAGTCATCTACTGCGGCGTCAACGGCCTGATGGAAAACGTTCCCATCGACAAGGTACATGAATTTGAGTCTCTTTTCATCCAGCTTCTTGAGGCTAAATACCGCAAGGAAGTACTTGATGAGATCAAGGCCGGCAATCTTACCGACGACATTCAGGCTAAGATCCGTGAATGCGCGTCGGAGATCAGCTCCCGATATAAATAATTACTTTTCAGGCATGCGCCGGGTGATACCGACGCATGCCACTAATTGAAATTCTATAATACAAGACAATGGCAACCCTCAGGGAACTAAAGACACGTATCGGATCAGTCGCTTCGAGCGAGAAGATCACCGGCGCCATGAAGATGATCTCTTCCGCGAAGGTGCATAAGTTTGAGTCTTCTCTCAAGCAGCTTGTGCCATACCGCGAAAAGATCAAGTCGGTGATGGCGCATATCATGCAGACCGGCACCGACTTCAGCAGTCCGCTTATCGAGACTCGCCACGAGGTGAAGAAAATCGCCTTGGCTGTCTTCGGCAGCGACGACGGCCTTTGCGGTGCATACAATATCAATATTTTCAAGGCTGCTCTGGTGGAGATCAACCAGCTCAAGGCCAAATACGGACCATCGGTAGATATCGACCTCTACCCTATCGGACAGAAAATGCACAAAGCGCTGTCTAAAATCGCCGGACAGCATATGCACATTGTGGCGGTCGAAGGTGTCGACTCAAAGATGGAAGCAGAAAAGGTCAACGAATTCACGCATTCACTGCGCGACAGGTTCTCCTCCGGCGAATACGACCTCGTATGCGTGGAGTATATGAAATTCTTCTCGATGAGCCGTCAGCGTCCTACTTTGGAGACTCTCTTCCCGGTATCCGGAGAGACCCTTCTTGAAGGTTCCGACTCAAAGGAAGCCAACGGACTCTGTATCTTCGAGCCTGACGCCAACAGCATCTTCAATGCAGTGCTCCCGATGTTCGTGCTCTCAACCATGCAGGAGATCACCATTGAAAACCGTGCCTCCGAGCAGGCTGCCCGAGTGATGGCAATGCAGAGCGCCAACGACAACGCCAAGAAACTTCTCGAAGGCCTGCAGCTTGAATACAACAAGCTTCGTCAGGAAAGCATCACCACCGAACTCCTCGATATCCTCGGAGGCCAGGTGGAACGCTAATTCATCGAAAAAAAACAACATAACAAACCAATATATGAGTAGCATTAAGGAATATTTTTCGTCGGTAGGTAAAGGCATCGCGAGCCTGGCGAAGGGTATGGCCGTGACCGGTAAGGAGCTTGTCACTCCCAAGATTACGGAGCAGTATCCCGAAAACCGCCACACTACGCTCAAGATCGCCGACCGGTTCCGTGCGGAACTTACACTGATCGGCGATGACGCGTCTCCGGCCTACAATAAATGTATCGCCTGCGGCATCTGCCAGATGAACTGCCCCAACAGCTCCATCGAACTCAAGACGAGATTCGTGGAACTGCCCGACGGCAAGAAGAAAAAAGTGCTTGACAAGTATTACTATGATCTCGGAAGCTGCACGTTCTGCATGCTTTGCGTGACCACTTGTCCGCAAGACGCCCTTGAATTCTCCAACGATTTCGAACAGGCCGTCTTCACCCGCGACAAACTTGTCAAACTGCTGAACGCCCATTCTGAAGTCACTGATGCGCAGGTGATAGCCGAGGCGTCGAAGCCGAAGCCGAAACCCGCGATGGATCCGGAACAGCTGGCTAAGATCAAGGCCGAGGCCCTCGCTAAGGCCGCTGCCAAGAAAGCCGAGAAGGAGGCCGCTCAGAATGCCGCACAAAACCCCGACGCCCCGAAGGCGTGAAAAGCGAAACTTAAAACGAAAAACCAACAATAACAATGGATTCAGTAGGAAACATCATACTCTACTTCGTAGTGGCCATCGTAATGGTCATCTCAGCCTATCTGGCTGTCACTACGACCAAGATCCTTCGGGCAGCCACCTATCTGCTCTTCTCTTTGATCTGCACGGCTGTGTTCTATTTCCAGCTCGGCTATCAGTTCCTCGGAGCAGTGCAGATAGCGGTATATGCCGGAGGCATCATGGTGCTGTTTGTGTTTGCGATCATCCTTACCCACAAGCCCAATGAGAAAAGCGCTCCCCTCCTCGCGCATAGGAAATTCACCGGCATCGCCGCTTCCGTGGTAGGAGCCGCCCTCCTTCTCGTGGCCCTCTTCAAGATGCCTCTCGTGAAGGGTATCTCCCTCTCACAGGCCATCGCCTACGGAGGTCCGCAGCTGACCATGCACGACATCGGCACCGCTCTCGTGGGTTCGGAGAAATTCCAGTATCTTCTTCCTTTCGAGGCTGTCAGCGTCCTGCTGCTCGCCTGCATCATCGGTGGAGTTGTAATCGCACGTAAGAAATAATCCCGAAAATAGTTTTATATTATGGATATAAGCATTTTATGGTATCTGGTGCCGAGCATTCTCCTCTTCGCTTGTGGCGTCTACGGCTTCATTACCCGCAAAAACATGATCGCTATGCTGATCTCGCTTGAGCTCATGCTCAACTCAGCCGATCTCAATTTCGTGATTTTCAACCGTTACCTTTTCCCCGGCTCGATGGAGGGCATGATCTTCACGCTCTTCGCCATCGCAATCGCGGCTGCCGAGACGGCTATCGCCATCGCCCTGATCATAAACATCTACAGGGCCATCGGCAATACCAACGTGACGGACATTAAAGAAATGAAATTCTAAACTATTCCTAAGATATGGACATAACACTTCCAATTTTAATCCTTGCGATCCCAATTGCGATGTTCCTCATCTTGGGAATCGGAGGCGTTGTGATGCCACGCAAAGTTGCCGGTATCCTCGGCATCCTCGGTATGGGCACATGCGCTGTGCTCGCCTATACAGTGGCCTTCACATACTTCTTCAGCGGCGCGCCCGAATTCATCTCCGAGCTCGGCCAGCGTCTGCAGTATCAGGTGTTCGATGTCACCTGGCTTGCTTTCACCCAGAGCCTCGTGGTGAAGATCGGTTTCCTTCTTGATCCGATTTCGGCGATGATGCTGGTGGTCATCACTACCATCTCCTTCTTCGTCCACCTTTACTCCTGGGGCTATATGGAACATGAGCCCGGTTTCCAGCGCTACTATGCCTTCCTCAACCTCTTCTCATTCTCCATGCTCGGCCTTGTAGTGGCCACCAACATCTTCCAGATGTATATTTTCTGGGAGCTCGTAGGTGTCAGCTCCTACCTGCTTATCGGTTTCTTCTATAAGCTTCCGTCGGCTGTGTCAGCATCCAAGAAGGCGTTTATCGTGACCCGTTTCGCCGACCTCGGCTTCCTCATCGGTATCCTCGTGCTCTCCTACTATACCGATACATTCAACTTCCAGGCACTCACATCCAATCCCGAACTCGTGATGGCGGAGTGCGGCGGCGCTACTTTCCTCGGTGCTTCCGTGATGACTTGGGCCATGGTGCTCATCTTCATGGGCGGTATGGGTAAGTCGGCCATGATGCCGCTCCATATCTGGCTTCCCGACGCTATGGAAGGCCCGACTCCCGTGTCGGCCCTCATCCACGCCGCAACAATGGTCGTCGCCGGTGTCTACCTCGTAGCACGCATGTTCCCCTGCTACTGCCAGGTGCCCGCTTCCATGGACTTCGTCGGCGTCGTAGGCGCTATCACTGCTTTCTACGCTGCCGTGGTGGCTTGCTGCCAGGTCGATATCAAGCGTGTGCTCGCTTTCTCCACCATCTCGCAGATCGCATTCATGATGGTGTCGCTCGCAGTTGCCCGCGACTATGTCCCCGTCGGTGAGCACTGGCATGCTCCCGGCCTCGGCTACATGGCTTCGATGTTCCATCTCTTCACCCATGCAATGTTCAAGGCCCTCCTCTTCCTCGGTGCTGGCTGCCTCATCCACGCAGTCCACTCCAACAATTACACCGCCATGGGTGGCCTCCGCAAGTATATGCCCATCACCCACTGGACATTCCTCATCGGCTGTCTCGCCATCGCAGGTATCCCTCCCTTCTCCGGCTTCTTCTCCAAAGACGAGATGCTCGCTGCCATGTATCAGAACTCATTCTTCTGGGGCGCTTGGATGTCGATGGTTGCAGGTCTGACTGCATTCTACATGTTCCGCCTCTACTACCTCATCTTCTGGTGGGAGGAGAATCCTCACTATGAGCACCACAAACCCCACGACGCTCCCTGGCAGATGTCGCTTCCGCTCATCATCCTCGCCCTCGTAAGCTGCGTGGCAGGTTTCATTCCCTTCGGTGAATTCGTCACCTACAACGGCGAGCCCTACCATATCCACCTCGAGGCTTCCGTAGCCATCACCAGTGTGATCATCGCCGTAGCGGCCATCGCACTCGCCACTTGGCTCTATATGAAGAAAAACGACCGTCCCGCAAAGATGCGCGCCGCTCTTCCCACCCTCTGGGAGGCTGCCCACCGCCGCTTCTACTGGGATGAGATCTATCAGTTCATCACCCATAAGATCATCTTCGGCATCATCTGCCAGAGCATCGCTTGGTTTGACCGCCACGTCATCGACGCTACTATGGATGGCTTCGCCAAGGTAACTCAGAAGGCAAGCTTCTCTATCCGCGGCATGCAGAACGGCCACATCCAGGCCTACGTGGCATGGTATTTCTTCGGAGCCATCGCCCTCGCGGCATTCGTATGGTGGTGTATCCTCTGAATTTATTCATATTGCTAAAAAATTCAAGACAATGTTTGGAAATATCTTAATTTGGTTTGTGATCATCCCCATCCTCATGATGGCGGGTCTCGGCGTCTGCCGCAACAGCAGTATGAATGCCATCCGCGCGGTGATGACAATCGGAAGCACCGCCCTTATGGTGCTCGGTATATGGCTTACCGTAGATTTCCTCGGCCTCCGCGCCGCAGGCGAACAGGCTGAGATGCTCTATATGGGCAGCTGGCTCTGGTATGCCCCCCTCAATATCCATCTCGCTGTCGGAGTCGACGGCATCTCCGTACTGATGCTCCTCCTCAGCTGCGTGATCGTCTTCGCAGGTACGTTCGCTTCCTGGAAGATAAGCCCCCTGCCCAAGAACTTCTTCCTCTGGTTCTGCCTTCTCAGCACCGGTGTGTTCGGCTTCTTCATCTCGATCGACATGTTCACCATGTTCATGTTCTATGAGGTCGCTCTTATCCCGATGTATCTCCTCATCGGCGTCTGGGGCACGGGCCGCAAGGAATACAGCGCTATGAAGCTTACTCTTATGCTTATGGGAGGTTCCGCCTTCCTGATGCTCGGCCTCCTCGGCATCTTCTGGCACTCCGCTCCCGAACTCCAGAACTGCACCTGGAACATCCTTGAGATCTCCCACAACTCACAGATCGACCCGAGCTGGCAGCGTATGCTCTTCTGCTTCACTTTCGTTGGCTTCGGCGTGCTTGGAGCGATGTTCCCCTTCCACACCTGGAGCCCCGACGGCCACGCTTGTGCCCCCACAGCGGTGTCAATGCTCCACGCCGGCGTGCTCATGAAGCTCGGTGGCTACGGCTGCTTCCGTATCGCTATCTTCCTTCTTCCGCAGGCTGCGAATGAACTGGCTTGGGTCTTCATCGTCCTGACAGGCATCTCCATCGTATATGGAGCGTTCTCCGCTTGCGTGCAGACCGACCTCAAGTACATCAACGCCTACTCCTCAGTGTCGCACTGCGGCATGGTGCTCTTCGCAATCCTGATGCTCAACACCACTGCGATGACCGGCGCTATCCTCCAGATGCTTTCCCACGGTCTTATGACAGCCCTCTTCTTCGCGCTGATCGGTATGATCTATGGCCGTACCCACACCCGCGACATCCGCAAGATGGGCGGCCTCATGAAGATCATGCCCTACCTCGGCGTCTGCTACATGATCGCAGGTTTCGCATCGCTTGGCCTTCCCGGCCTCTCCGGCTTCGTAGCTGAGATGACCATCTTCTTCGGTTCGTTCCAGGATGCGGATATGTTCCATCGTGTATTCGTGATCGCTGCTACTTGCTCTATCGTGATCACTGCCGTATATATCCTCCGCGTCGTAGGCAAGCTCCTTCTCGGCCCCGTGCAGGACGAGCATCACCTCGCCCTTACGGATGCTACATGGTTTGAGCGCTTCAGCACCGTAACCCTTATCCTCTGCATCGCAGGTATCGGCTGCTTCCCCAACTGGATCAACGAGACTATCCAGCACTCGTTCCAGCCTATCATCGCGGTGATTCAGGCGGCTGCCCTCTAATCGGAATCTTTACCTTTCACAACTAACAACTCAGAAAAACAATGGACTATTCACAATTTGGGACAATGCTTCCCGAACTGATTGTATTGGGAATCTTCCTCGTGGTGTTCTTCATGGACACTTTCGGAGGAGAGGGGGTAAAGAAGATCCTGACCCCTTGCACAGCGATTCTCTTCCTTCTCGCTACAGTGGCCATCTGGCTCGCTCCGAGCGCTTCTGAAGGTATATTCGGCGGAATGTATGTCAACGACACTGCTTGCAAAGCCATGAAGTGCATCCTCAACATAGGTGTCTTCCTCGTGCTTCTTCAGTCGTTCAAATGGGCCGACAGCGAAGAGATGTCGGTAAGGAAGGGCGAATACTATGAGCTCCTCTTCGCTACGCTCTTCGGCATGTATCTCATGATCTCAGCCCGCCACTTCCTTCTCTTCATCATCGGCCTGGAGTCTGCTTCGCTTCCTATCGCTGCTATGATCGCTTTCGACAAGTACCGCTATGAAAGCCACGAAGCAGGCATTAAATACATCCTCACGGCAGTCTTCAGCTCTGCCGTGCTTATGATGGGTCTCAGCTTCGTTTACGCCTTCTCTATGGGCAGCCTCTATTTCTCCGACCTCGCGCTCGCAGTGGCGCAGGGCGAGATGAGTGGTCTTCTCGCCATCGCACTCGCTTTCGTGATGGCTGGCATCGGCTTCAAGCTTTCCCTCGTGCCTTTCCATCTCTGGACAGCCGACGTATATCAGGGTGCCCCGACTCCGGTCACATCCTACCTCTCGGTCATCTCCAAAGGTTCTGCGGCATTTGCGTTCTTCATCATCTTCACTCAGTGTTTCGGTCAGGTCTACAGCGACGCATGGGAGTGGATGCTCTACGCTTTGATCATCCTTACCATCACCGTAGGTAACCTCTTCGCACTCCGCCAGAAGAACATGAAGCGATTCATGGCGTTCTCCTCCGTTTCGCAGGCAGGCTACATCATGCTCGGCGTAATCGCAGCAAACGCGCTCGGACTCGCTTCCCTGATGTTCTACATCATCGTCTACGTAGTCAGCAACCTCGGTGCTTTCGCCGTAATCCAGACCATCGAAGACAATACCGGCAAACTCAACATGGATGACTACAACGGTCTTCACAAGACCAACCCCTGGCTCAGCGTAGCCATGACGCTCGCCATGTTCTCCCTCGCCGGTATCCCTCCCTTCGCAGGATTCTTCAGCAAGATCCTCATCTTCACAAGTGTCTGCTCCACCAACTCGATGGCTCTCTACATGCTCGTGCTCATCGCCCTCATCAACACAGTCATCTCCCTCTACTACTACCTCTGCGTAGTGAAGGCGATGTGGATCTCCAATGAAGAGCCCATCATCGGTGAGTTCAAGAGCACATGTGTTGCGAAGATCGGCCTTGGCCTCTGCATCATCGGCATCGTATTCTTCGGTCTCGTAAGCCCGATCTACGAATGGCTGGTCAACTCCGTAGAGCTCTCGATGTGGCAACCCCTCGCCCTCCTCGGACTCTAAACCATAATCAATCGGAATGAACAAAACATCTATCCGATAGAAATAACAGTTCTACATAAACTACCCCGAAAGGCTGCCGCATGGTTTGCGGCAGCCTTTCCTTTATCCACACCTGGGGGAAGGATGCATTCGTATGCCAGCTCTGAGGAAAGTTAGGGGAAGGACGCGCGTCGACGCCTGGGGACCAGGCTCTATTACGAAGGGATGAGCTTTGTAAGAGAGGGCGGTCCCCGCCCGCCAGCGCGCGTGTAAGGTAACTATGTCGCGTATGGATGCCGACTCTGGATAGAAGATGTATAGCTTAAATGAAAGAACCGTAGGCATTTTGTATTTTTTTATAATTTTTTTTGGTATTTACAGAAATAATATCTAACTTTGCAGACGCTGACCGCTCGCAGAAGCCCGGTTCGGGCCAAGTGGGTGGGGACAGCAGAGTTTATTTTAGACAGCGTTTACTCGACGCTCGTTCTTGACACGTTGAAACTTCGCAACTTTCAGAATCAGTCAAGGATGAAGCAGCCGGTAGATGCCAAGCGGATTATTTTGTATTCAATCGCAAGGCGGGGGATAGCCTCGTCTTGCGGTGGGTAGATGATTATATCCAGCGTGAGGCTTCTGCAGGTTGTTCGTCCAACTGATTCGGGCAATGCGAAGGCCTCAACGTGATGGACGAACAACGGTAATGGCTCTCGCGCTGTTGTTTTTTATTCACTTTTACTTATCCGGATTAGGGAGCTTTACGGATAGACTTGTTTAACTATGCATCATCTTGCTAAAGGACTAACAGTAGTCGCATCGTTATTGGCCGCCAGTATTCCTATGGCAGCTGACACTTTCGATGTCGGCTCATTCAGGTATGAGGTAATCTCATACGAAAACTTCCAGTGTAGACTTATAGGCGCTACAGAAGAACTGTCTGGGGAGATTACGATCCCAGACACTGTCAAACATGTATATCTCTTGGAAGGAGACACAGAACCGAGAGCATATGAGATGAAAATAACAGAGATTGGATGGGAAGGCCTTGCCTATCATCCCAACATGACTAAGGTGATTTTCGGTCAGAACATCACATCTGTAGGAGAAAGTGCCTTTCTTAATGACTATGGTCTTGAAGCTGTAGTTTTTAATGATGGTCTCACTACTATTGGTTGGTACTCCTTCTCGAACTGTACGGCATTACATTCCATTGACATGCCCGATTCCGTCACCACCTTGGGTAACAGTGCTTTTTCTGGAGATCATTGGATTGAGAGTATCCACTTAAGCAACAACTTGACCGCCATTCCAGATGGTTGCTTCTTCAATTGTCAAAATCTAACCGAACTAACTTTGCCTAACGGTATCAAAGACCTCGGTCATTCGGCTTTTGGTGAATGTTACCTTCTTCAAACTGTAAACTTCAACGACGATCTGACAAACATCAGCGATTATTGCTTCAGTGGTTGCCATAACCTTCTGGAAGTAAATCTACCAGAATCAATCACCAATATCAATGAGGGTGTATTCCTTAACTGTGCAGCTATGGAATCAGCTTACATTGGACAAGAAGTCACTGATATAGGAAATCGCGCGTTTGAATCTTGCGTAAATCTCAAAAGCATCCATATTCCTGCTTCTGTAAAAACAATAGGTGATTACTCATTCTATCTAAATGACGCTCTATATGAAGTCACAGGATGTGAAGGGCTTGAGTCAATTGGCGCTTCTGCTTTTTCTAATCTCAATTGGAATGATAGCGCATGGGGAAAACTTATACATTTTCCTTTCCCTGACTGTCTGAAAACCATTGGATCCGAAGCTTTTCAACGCAATGGAGCAATGGAGGAACTCATTCTTCCGGAAAGTGTTGTGGAAGTAGGCAGCGGAGCTTTCTATAAAATGACAGAGTTGAAAACCCTGCATTTAAGCTCAGCTTTAACAGTTATACCGGAAAATATGTGCTTCGGATGTACACAACTTACCGACATTCAGATTCCGGAATCCGTAAAGACAATCGGTAATGCTTCATTCCAGTTCTGCGGAAACCTTTCCAACGCAACAATCGGAAACAATGTGGAGTCCATTGGTTCATACAGCTTCAGTGGAACAGCAATAGAATCAATAGTCGTTCCCGACGCGACTTCCGTAATTGAAGACTTAGCATTCGCAGACTGTAACAGCCTTAAGACAGTGACTCTTGGCTCCGGTATGTCAAAAATCAAACCCAACGCATTCGCCGGCGATGAACTCGAGACGCTCGAATGCCGTGCCATCACTCCCCCTACCGTCTTCAGCGAGACTTTCACCGACTGGCAGTTTGAGAACACCACCCTTATAGTACCTGACGAATCATTAGACGCATACGGCAGCAAGGCTTACTGGAAGAAATTCATGAACAGAATTGGAGCTGCAGTGGAAACCATCGACGGCAACCTTACGTCTCCAGCCATCAGATATGACCTCAACGGAAGAGTTGTCAACGATGCCTATAAGGGTATCTCAATCATACGTAATTCCGACGGCACAACCAAAAAACACATCAAACACTGAGGCAAGTCCGGTATCAGCAAAGACTTCCCCAATACCGAGCCAAAAGGTCTATACATCATCAAATCGAATGTAAAGCCCATGACCCTCATTAAGTGACCCCGACATTCCATCCTAACAATCACGAAAGGCACGCCTCTTTGGCGTGCCTTTCGCATATCATATAGATATATGTAGTGACATTCAGAAAATAGCTAAGTCTATCCGAATATCCATAAGTACATAAAAAAGCATCATCCCCAAAGGAGGATACTGTAGAATTGTTTAGCGAAAAAAAATTTGTGACCGCTGAAAATCAATGATTTCCCACCCGGATTTTTTAATTATCTCTTATGAAGAGATAATTAAATCGTGTGCAAATTTAATAAAAGTACTGAAATATTGCAAATTTTTCGACAAAAAATTTTTTCTTTTTTATTATCTCGCATATTTGACATCAAATCGCAGAGTTCGCTTTTATAAATTTGCTAATCACCGATTTTTAGCCTCAAAACAACCTGCAAATTATTATAAACCAAAAATTTAGACAAAACACCCTAAATGGGGTAAATTAGCATTTGTTTAGCAAATCGAAAATTTTGCTAAAATAGTTAATTGATATTCAGGCAGATATAAAATCTAATTATCTCTTCATAAGAGATAATTAAAATCAGGCACTTAGTAATTGAATATCAAACTATTAATTGAAGATACAAGTATCGCTATGAGCATAATGGGAACTACCGCAGTCGTCAGGCCAAATCCGCTCCCGGAACAGTTGGGAACGAAATCGTCTGCCGGAAGCTTCGATATTGCACGAAAATACGAAGCTGCTGTAGACCTTTATACCAACTCAGAGCTATCCATTCGCGAGATAGCTGAACAGACCGGCGTCACACCCATAGCTCTCAGCTCATACCTTAGTCGTCATCATCGCGATCTCCTGTATAAGAGATACGGCATCACGATACCTGAAGGGAAAGAGCGTATCGCAATCAAATCGCCTAAAGGGCAGTCTTACGCTACCCACCGGAAATACAAAGACGCGATAGCGGCCTGCGACGACATAGCATATATAGAATTCAATATATCTCAGATAGCCCGCATGTTCGGACTTTCAGGCACCGGACTCGCAGCCCAGCTGCGTGTCCACTATCCCTCAGTCATCCCGACACGCGAAGCAACCCGAAACAGACTCGGACTTGCCGACCGTCAGAAACGCGGAGCCCGCCAGACAAGCCAGACTGCGTACTCACAGGCTGTCGATCTGTATAAAGACAGCGACCTCACGATAGAGGAAGTGGCCCAACGGTTCGGTATCTCGCCCAGTGGTTTCGGCCAGCACATGCGCTTCTATCACCACGATGCGATACGACGCAAGGCGAAGCGACGCAAAGATGCAAAAAAACCTCTTTATAAACGTACTTCCGGAAGTCTGGCCGGAAACGGACAGCTCTATGGCCCGCGTGAAGGCACAGAAATCCGTTATGCTCGTGCACTTGAACTTTATCAGGAAGGCAGAAAGACTTTAGCCGAGATCGTAAAGGAAACCGGCGTATCATTGTCCGGCCTAAAATACTATCTCAACCAATGGTGCAGGGAAAAACGTCAAGGTCGTAAAGAGGCAAAATACGGCGATGCCATCGAAAGCCTCCGAAGCAAACCCAGGGCGGTGGCGGAAGTGGCGAAGGAATTCGGACTCAATCCCGAAGTATTCCGCCAATACCTCAGAAAGCATGTCCCCGAACTCGCCGACGGGCAGGGTATGATAAGGCTCGAAAACGGCAAGCTCGTAAAAAAGACGGCATGGGAAAAATACCGCTCCGCAATCGAACAATACAAAAACAATGGCGGGACCATCAGGGAGATTGCCCTTAGCCACGGACTGAAATACCCCTCCCTCCTATCCTTCATCAGAAGAATGGAAGCAGAGAATAATTAAGACTCATGCCCCCCGATACCAAAGACGCAAGTCTCAAGACTCAAAACTTAAGACACAGGATACAAGACTTAAGAAAAGAACAGACAACAGACAACTCCATATATGACAGCTAACAAACTGACAAAAAGAGCCGGACTCCTCTTCGCGGGACTGATGCTTCTGGGCGGCGCTCCCGCCCAGGCACAGGAGTTTGCCGTCAAGACCAACCTCCTATACGATGCAACCACCACTCCCAACCTTGGCATCGAAATTGGAGTGGGAACGAAAAATACGTTCCAGATCGTATACGGCCTCAACCCATGGACCTTCGACTCTAAGAGCGGCGACCGAAAGGCGAAGCACTGGACAGTGATGCCCGAATTCCGCTGGTGGACCTGCTCCAAATTCAATGGCCACTTCTTTGGCGTGCACCTAATGGGAGGCCAGTTCAACGCCTCCAATGTCAACATTCCTCTCCCTGGAGCATTCTTCGGTGGAGACAACATTCGAAAAGGGGTCCAGGACTCCAGATATCAGGGATGGTATGCCGGTGCCGGCGCTACCTACGGCTACCAATGGATACTATCCCGACATTGGAACATCGAAGCGGAAGTCGGCGTAGGATACGATCATATATGGTATGACAAATATCCTTGCTACGAATGTGGGGCCAAGATTGACTCCGGCAACTCCAACTACGCCGGAATCACAAAACTCGGACTAAGCATAATGTACATTTTCTAACTTCGACCAAAACGCTATGAACCCATTCATCAAGTCAACAGCGGGCCTATTCATCAGTTTCGCCTGCCTTCCGACCGCTATGGCGCAGACGGTCGCTACGGAAAACGTAGACATAATCTTCAACGGAGACTATCTCACAGTCTCCGCAGACATCTTGCTCGACAGCCTGAAGATTCGGTCAAACGAGCAGGTGTTCATCACTCCAGTCGTCACTTCTACAGACAGCACAACAATCAAACAACTCCCCTCTGTCCTCGTCAACGGCAGGAACATGCACATATCCTATGAACGCGGTGTGCTGCGCAACTTCAAATCGATGGACAGCCATCAAATCTGTCAGGAAGTTCTGCGCCACAACGGACAGCCTCAGAAAGTCGGGTATACCGAACGCATTCCACTTGAAGACTGGATGCGTGCCCCTGGCTCAAGCGTTGCATTTATTTTCGACCAATGCGGCTGCGGCGTGAGCGCAGGCGAGACAATATCTGACCCCTATGTGATCTTCCACAACCCTGTGAAGGAGATGACATCCATCATGATTATCCCTGAAGTGGAGGAAATCCCGGTGCAGATCCACGAAGGACGGGCCCGCGTACAGTTTGAAGTTGACCGCACGGAACTACACGTCAACCCCTACATCTGCCGAAACGGCCAGCGCATCGACAACCGCCAGCAGATTCAGATGATCGACGACTCAGTGCAGTATGCCCTCTCCGACCCCAACGTAGAGATCTCTGCAATTGAGATATGCGGATACGCTTCTCCAGAGTCGCCGTATACCCACAACGACGAGCTTGCAACAGGCCGAAGCAAAGCCCTCGCTGAATATCTCGCCGACCGTTACCACCTATCCAAGGAGAACGCCAGCTATTCAGCCGTGCCGGAAAACTGGGTGGAGTTCCGCCAGCAGGTAATGAAAAGCAACGAACTCACCGAACAGCAACGTAAGGATCTCCTTGAGCTCATCGATGCTCCGGCCACCACTCCCGAACAGTGGGACCGCAAAGAATGGCTCCTCAAGACAGATCCCAGATATGCAGCACTCTATAGAAGCAAGATACTTCCTGAATGGTTTCCGAAGCTTCGCGCCACGACCTTTGCCATACATACCCGTCTAAAACCGATGCCGGATGTGCAGCTTAAGGATGTAATCAAGACTTCACCCGAGAAAATGTCGCTCAACCAGATGTACCGCGTAGCGCGTATGTATCCGGAAGACAGCGATGAGTTCAACGAAGTGATGCTGACGGCCCTCAGATACTATCCGCGCGACCAGATCGCAATAACCAACGCCGCGACTTCCGCCGTCAACCGTGGAGAATACGAGCGTGCGAAAGAACTATTAGACAAGGTACCGGAGAATACACCCGAGGTATACAACCTACTCGGCATCATTGCGACAGCCGAGGAGGATTACGATGCAGCGAAGCGCTACTTTGAGAAAGCCACCGGCAACGCCAACGCCGAACGCAACCTCGAACTCCTTAAATAAGAGCACCCCATGGAAAGGAGGCTTCCAGCCTCCCCCATGCCACCCACCTACCGTGCCAAGGCGGAAGCCGTAGGTACTCCAAGCAACGCAAAATTATAATAACATAACAACCAAAATACAAATAACTTAAAACAAACAACAATGAAGCTAAAACAATGGCTCTACGGAGCAGCCGCACTGACCATGATGGCCGCCTGCTCCGACAAAGACATCGCCCCAGACTTGGGCGGAAATGATGACAGCAAAGGCTCTGGATATGTATCCATTGCCATCGGTATGCCTACCAGTGTAGGAACTCGTGCCAACGATAATTTTGGAGATGGAGATAAGTCAGAATATCAGGTAAACAATGCCGCGATAGTGTTTTTCTCCGGTCGAGAAGAATCCGCTACATTCCTTAAGGCTTACAATGTGACTAACGAATTTCAATTTGTAAAACCTGACGATGATCAAATAACATCATCCCACTTGGTCACTTTTCCTGTTGAAGTAACAGAAAATACAGAATCTCTTTGGGCTGTCGCTTTAATAAACTCCAACAACCTTTTCTCTATTGATGACGATCACAATCTAAATTTGGTTGGTGGTGGTACATTCACAGGAAGCATTAAAGAGTTTATGGCTCTTACCACAACGAAAGACCTGGCCTTTGCCAATGGATCCAACTTCTTTATGACAAATGCGCCTTATACAACAGAACCAGGATCAGGCGTAGCATCAGCACCAACTGGTTTAATCCATTTCCTTGCGCCGGTTGACAAAGAAAAAATTGCAGAAACAAAGGATAAAGCTAAGGAAGATCCTGCAGCAGAAATCTTTGTAGAACGTGCTGTTGCAAAGGTTACATTAGAAAGGGATTTACTTAGAAAGCCCATTGGTACAATAAAGTCTTTAGAATGGGTAATTGACAATACAGAGCCGTCATCTTACGTTGCTCGTAATTTGGTTTATGGAAGTTATGATGGTTCTGAAGCACCAGCGTGGATGGCTTATACTCAAGATGCAAATTTCCTTGCAGGACTTACCATCAAGCCCTCTCAGAATTATCGATTCGTTGGAAATTCACCCTTCGACGCCACCAACCTGTTCTACCGTCTATATTTTGGCTATGATCCTAATGGTAATGGCATCGATGATGGCAACCTCGTCGTGCTTAAAGATGCAGACATAGACAAAAATACCTTCAAACCGGAAACTTCTTCACAATATTGTTATGAGAATACATTTGATGTAAAGCATCAGGATTATCTTAACACAACCAGAGTTATTCTAAAGGTAACTTTTGAAGATGGTATTTTCTTCACACGCGGTATTGACCGTGTTACTAAATACACAAGCAAAGATGCTCAGATGAGTCTTGCTCACTTTGTTGTGGAAAATGCCGATGTAGTTAAAACGTGGACTGACTATTTCGATACTCCTACAACAATTACTATAGATGGTCTCGATTGTATTTTTGATGAAAAGACCAATAAAGGAACAGCTGCTAATAAATGGGTCAATCTTGGATACGAGGTTAAGGATGGAAAGCTCCTGATTTCGTCTATTCAGCTTCTTAACGGTGAAGACAACCCTTCCGTTGTTGAATTTCCTGAAAACATAGATGTCAATAATATCATAGAGGATATCAATTCTCAGGTTACATTCAATGCATATGTTGATGGTGTTTCCTATTATGCTGTCCGTATCAAGCACTTCGGCGATGACCTGACCCCGTGGAAAGAACCTAATGGAGAAACCACTACAACCGCTGAGTCTTATCCCGATTACAACGCAAATAATTATCTCGGTCGTTACGGTGTATTACGCAACAACTGGTATCATTTAAGCATTTCAGCAATCGAAAAATATGGAGAACCTTTAGTTGGCAACCTTGTTCTTGACAAGACTCCTGATGATAAGGTGGATCCCGAAAAAGCCATTGCCTGCAAGATCAACATTCTCTCTTGGGCTAAGCGTACACAAAGCGAAGAACTATAAGTAGTTCTATAGACAACAGGGCAGGGACACGTCCCTTGGTGTTCCCTGCCCTTATATACCTACATAACATATTTAAATTTTATCTCTCTTTATCTTTTGACAAATGGTCTAAATTTCAAAAGACCCATTCTTCCCTACAAAATAAATTGAATATGAACCGTTTTCTTCATAAATTGACAAACGCAGCAATTATATGTAGTTCTCTCGTTGCCTCATCCTGCTCGATGATGACCGAAGATTTAGATGACTGTCCTACCGGTCTTTATGTGCGTTACGTCTACGACTACAATACGATGCGCGCCGACATGTTTAAGGATCACGTCGGTCACGTCACGCTGTATATCTATGACGAGAACGGCCATAAGGTGGCTGAACGCTCCGTTTCAAATATAGATGGCAACAGTCCCCTTGCCAATTACGGCTACACCATGCACTTCTCTCCCGGCGAACTCGCACCGGGACGCTATCGCCTTCAGGCAATAGGTCTGCAGAACGACTGGAATAATGCCCAGACAACCAGCCGTGCGAAATACAACCGTGTCTCAGAACACACAGAAGCTACTGACTTCAATATTACCCTCGATCATTCCGAGCAGCCTGATGAACTGACCGGTCGCCACAACGTAGATCATCACTCGCTGCCTCTCGATACCCTCTGGCATACATTGAAAGTGATGTCTTACGATCCTATGGATTCGCGCAATATTCCAGATATGCACCGTACTTCTGCTCCTTACAGCATATACCCGATGGAGGAGCAATATGTCACTGTCACTGATGATCATGCCACATATGCCACTGTTTCCCTTATAAGGGACACCAAGCATCTCAACATAACCCTGCGACAGCTCAACAACAAGGCCGACATGCAGCATTCACGCTATGAAGTGACTATCGACGACGACAATGCCATTCTGGCTCACGACAACAGCATAGTGCCACACCATCCTCTAAGATATACTCCCTTCGCAGGATGGACTACTCGTTTCAGTAATAACGGACTCGAATACGAATCAGGCGACCTTACCAGAGCCCTCAATGCCGGGGCCAAGATACCGACACGCTCTGATATCGATGAGAACGATCCAAGTCGGGAACGCACAGCACACTTCAATATCATGTACAATCGCGTGATGTATGATTCCGATCCCAACAAATGTGCTATCCTCCGTATCAGAAACAAGGAGACAGGCGAAGACGTAGCTACAATCAACCTCCCGTATATCTTAGCACAGGGACGTACGGCATATGAGTATTACAATTATTCTCCACAAGAATACCTTGACCGCGAACACGACTATCATCTCGACTTTATCCTTAAAGGTGACACGTGGGAATACGTGACAGTCATGATAGATATTCTGTCATGGAGCAAACGTATTCAGAACGTGGTGATAAAATAACATTTTTCAATCAAACAATTCGTAAAATGTCTTTTCTAAGAAAAGCGATACTCTCATTTTCAATCTTGCCGTTGCTCACACTCCCGTCATGTGTATATGAGGCAGATGATTCGTGTCCGGAAGTGATTTCGGATGAAGTAATGGCTTATTTAGAGCTTACTGTCACAACTGGAGGAAATTTAGGGACGCGTTCCAACCCTACTGGCGGAGAGATAGGCGATGGCTATGAGCATGGACAAGGTAAGGAGAATGCTATCTACGACCTAAATATATTTCTATATAGAGATAACAACAATGGTCTTGACGGCAACTATTATATAAGATGGTCTAAATATGTAGATTCGTCTATGATTGAAACTGAAAATGACAATCCAAGCTATAATCATGATCGAATTTATAATGTGAAGATTCCATTGAATAAGGCGGATTTGGAAATATTCAGGGAATATGCAGGTTTGCCTAACTCTTGTCGTTGCATTGTTGTTGCCAATACAGGAGATATCTTCTCATCCGTAGCGGTCAATCAAACCCGTACCAAGACAATTGTCGACAATGTACAATATGGCAAAGCTTGGATAGGTGAATCTACGACAACCGCCGACCGTTTTGTAATGTCCCCTGCATTTAATGGAGTGATACAACCTGACAGTTATATTTATAATGAAGGTCTTATAAATGTATCCACTGGAAATGACGGAATTGTCTATTCTACCGAAATAACACTTGAAAGAGTAGCAGCTCGTATTGACCTTCAGTTTTCTAACAACTCATCTACACGAGATAAACAGGAAAAAGGATGGATCGATATTGACAACCAACTTAGATATAAGGTAAAGAATGTCGAACATACCTTGTCTATCTCAAACATCATTCCTGTAAATCTCATGCAACAGAATTCCTATCTGTTGAAACATCTTTCAAATGGAGATAATGTCGATAATGTCCTAATAGCAGCAGATGAGACTCTTGATGGTCAGAAACCGACAAATTACGTCATATCTCCTTGCTTCAAAGATAAAAGCGAAGAGACCACTGAGGCTATCTTGTCTAATTGGTATGGAAAAAGCTCAGCTGGATTCCTGCGCAAACAAAACAATTATTTCTTCTCTAATCAATATGAAATCTCAAATTTTGGCAAACCTATCGATATTCCTATCGACAGTTATGACCAGAAAACAGAAGACAAAGCCCTCATCGTCACATATGCGAATGAAAATACCCATCCAGAGGAGATTCAAGTTTTAGAAAATGCCTCCGACTACCTTACAGGTCTGCTTTTCCGTGCACAATATCACCCTGCCAAGGTATACACTACCGGTGATATAGGAGACGATGCTAAATCAGAGGAATATGTCGATGGCAATGACTTCTGGCTGTTCCGAACAGTAGGAGCCTATAATACAAACATTGTGGATGAAAAATACAATCTCTATTTTTCCAGTGAAGATGCTCTGAACGAATACGTGGCTACTCTTCCTGGCGAAGGAAAGTATGAGACTGTATATTATCCGGGTGGCATATGCTACTACAACATCTGGATAAAACATGCAAATATCGAAGATTCAGATGAGAATTTCCCTATGAAATATGGCATAGTTCGTAACAACATATACCGAATAAAACTATCATTCAACGGTATTGGACAACCGAAACCGGAGATTACAGAACCACACAATGTAAATACACGAATATATGTAATCAAATGGAATTTCCGACCTCAACCGGAAATTATAATGTAATGATTAAGAACACTAAAATTCTATATACGCTTATATGACAATTCGACAGATCATATATCCCTTCGCGACAGCCATCCTTACAGGTTTGGCTGTCTCGTCATGTATAAATGACGTTCCCGAAAAAGAAGATAACGGACAACCTAAATTTGTTTCCCTTACACTCTCCGCTGCTCCACTTGCGCCGTTAACACGGGCCACTGCCATTTTCCCTGAACATCAAGCAACATCCAATGAACTGATACAAAATTGGTTTGTTGCAATCGTCGATGATAGCGGAACGGTAGTAGCTTTAGACCAAGGGACACAGTCAGGAGTATGGAATGATGTAGTAAATGTAGAACTTGAACTGTACAAGACATACACGGCCTTTGGGTTCGCAAATTTCAATAAAACCAACAGCACTGCAGACAGTTGCGAAGCATTTGCAAGTAGCCTCGGTCTTTCAAAGATTGGCGATAAAATCAATATCGAAGATATAAATAATGCTCTATATTCTGCAAATGGCGATAAAGACTTTCTTTCTTCAGAGGAATCAATCCCGATGACTGGATATCTTAAATTCACCCCAAAGGGTACTGTCAACGAAACTTTTGCAATTGAAGTTGTCCGCCTATACAGTCGTGTTGAGTTTGCTTTCGTAAAACAGACAACTGACAACATATCCATTACAGAGATTGGGCTTCAACCTATTAATGCAGGATCTGTATTCCTCATGCCAAAATATGAAGAAAAGCCAATTCCTGACAATAAATATCCTGACGTTACTCCGACCCTTCCAGATGGTGTTTATTACAAACCAATAACTGTAGGTATACAGAACAGTGACGTTCCCCTTGACAAAGAAACTACTGACATTTCCGAACGCCACCGCTTCTACATCAAAGAATCAATAGCGGAAGGTAATCATCCTACCGATCATTTCCATATCGGCATAACACTCAAACGCGGTGACCAGACTGAAGAAATCGCTACTTATGCCTTAGCAGATGATGATCTCAAGTTCTTCTACCGCAACGACTATGTTCTCTTCCCTATCGTCATTTCAGACTATAGGCCGATGCTCAACGTCTACGATTATCCTCCGATTGGTGGATATCCAGTACAGGTGGAAAATAAAGGTACTGAATTCTATGCCACCTTCTCCTCATCCGGAGCATTCGACATAGACGCCAGACTCATCGACAGCACAGGAAAGGAATTGACTGTGGATGACACACCGGGAGCAGATAAGACATACTATGTGCAATGTGATTATGATAAGGAAATTTACAAGGGGTTGAATCTCACATATGATTCTACTACCCGAAGATGGAACGGCTACTTTGAAATGGGGGCGGAGAACAAGGTGAACGAACCAATCGTAATTACATTTACCTTCAATATCGACAATTTAAAATACACACGGACTCTTTACCTCAGAAGTAAGTAAATTAAAAAAATATCTGTATGCACAGATTTCAGTCATTTCATACCATTATGTCAGATTTTAATAAATTCATCTGTAGACATACATGCATCACTCAGTATGCTCTGCGGTATCTCGTTTTATTGGTTAGTGTCTGTATAGGTGCCACCTTGCAGGCAAAAACTGAAATGTTTCCATATCAAGCAGGTCTTGATGATAGCTCTCTCATAGATAAGATAGGCACGAATCATCAGCATCCTGACTATCCGGTTGAAAACTTAGGCAAACCCGGTGCTAATGAAATGTATTTTTCCGGAGTGCCTAATCCCGCCGAATGGCAGGATAACCCGGCTTTTATTGAAGTTGACCTGAAAGATGGTGGGCTTGATTACAACAAAGCAGGCGACAACGACTGTCTTCTTATTTATGTGAGGCGAGATAAAGACACCGGGTTTGCCAATGCCCATCCTACTGCATTCAAAGTGATCGGTCTCTTTGGAGATGATGATGAGGATGTAGCCGAAAACTGGCATGAACTTTTCTATGTGTATCTCCTGTATCGTGGTCCCGAAACCCAGGAATTCTCTTCAAAGGTCCTCATAAAGAAACTTTGGATGAACATCAACGACCTCAGTAAAGACAACGTGAATATTGATGACCTTATTTCTGAAGTGCCTAAATATAAGCGTCTTAAGAAGATGAGGTTCATAGTCACCGCCAACAACAACCGGGAACGTGGAGAATTGAAGATATACCGCGACATGGCGATGGCGCGATTTGATGTCCTCAGCAGAAAAAAAGACGGTGATGGAAGCAAATATTCGTCATCCTTCGTAGATCGTTTTCATACATCTGACGATTATGTAACGGATTATAAGGACTTTGAATTTATAAATTCGAAGGGAATTTTTGCACCTCAGAACAAAGTCAATGGTTGGCAGGAGATTACTGACCAAGATAAGACTGCACTAACGAATAATGGAATCAATATAGAATTTCCCGACTTTTCAATGATAAAGCCGGAAACTTCTCCCTATCCTTTGGCCCAAGGTCAGGAAAGGCAACCGACACATACCGTTGAACACATCGTATATGCAGTGCCGGGTGATGTTGTTGCTCTATATCCCTACTACGAGATGTGGAACACTACATACTATCAAGAAAATTTCTCACATTGGTATAACTATAGGACAGGGGGACGCCTGAAATATGAGGCTCCATGGAGCAAGATAAAATACGACTTGCTTGACTTTGCAATCGATCCCACATACTCAGTGATATCAGACGATTACGGTTTTTTTGGCGGTGAAGTACTTAATGAACGCAGTCATGCATATACAGTGTCTACGGTAGAAGAGTATATCAGTGTAGTTAATAAAGTCAATCGGACTGCCCGCAGTGCATATATTGAACTGCTGGAAGATCTTGATTTTTCGGGATACGACAACGTGCCCCGTTTAGGTGATAATTGGACGAGACAGTTCACTGGTTTTCTTAACGGCAACGGGCATAAGATAAGCAACCTTAAGATCAACCTTCCTAACAATGAAGGTGTCGGTCTTATTGGATACTCAAATAACGGCGCAAGAATTGAGAATCTTACAATCGATAGTTCCTGTAAATTCATAGGAAGTCATAGAGTAGGCCTGATCGGCCTGCACAATGACGGATATCTGTATGTAAGAAATGTACGTAATGATGCCACCTGTGTCGGAACCCGTAAAAACGATCAAATAAATGAGAATGGAGATAAGATTTATTCCGAACAGACTGCTGCCGGAATTTTAGGAAGTACCTACGGAAACTCCAATCGTCTTATTTTCGAGAACTGTTATATCGGGGGAGTCATTGGATCTCCTGACGATAATATCGCGCAAAGGAATAATGCAGCTGTTGTAGGCTGGGCCGGAACCGTCAATATTTCTGACACAAGTCCATTTGATGAGCGCAACACATTCAGGAATATCGTTGTGAACTGTACGCTTTATGGAGCTGAATATGATAGAAAATATTTTCGAAACAATCAGGAAGAGGGAAAGGGACATATAATCATAAACAATTGTTATGGAAACCTTGGAGCGATACAAGGTTTCCAGGAACTGCCGGAAGATAATACCAATCCGCTGGATTGGACAAACGGCATTCCTCCTAAGGTTGATCCGGAAGGAGAAGATAATTTGGCAATAAGAGGTGACCGCCAGACAGGAACGTTTGCTACGTTCTTCTGTCCGCGCAACCCCTACTCGCCCGCAGGAGTTCAGCATAATCTTCCGTTTGATGCTTTTGACGCTGTGGATGAAGAGTTCATAATAGCAGCCGACTTCAGTCAGGAATTTTCTAAAACAAAACATGTAGATCTTGATAACAAGACAATAACGGAGCCGCTTATATCCAGTCGTCATATTTTTAAGATAAGGGATGGAAAGGTGTTTGCGGAGGATTTTTCAGGCAGTGCTGAAAAGAATGAAAACTTTGTTCGTAAAAACCAGAGAATGGTAAGCGCAAGAGCAGGCGTACCTTTCCAGATACGATTTGACACGCCTGTACCTAAAAGGGGACAGGCCCGCTCAAACTATTATTATAAGATTGACGATGATGATTACCGTAGGGTATGCGCAATGGACATACGGGTCCTCAACGCACTTACCCGCGAACCGGTCGGTAGCGGTGAAATTGAATTTAAAGCCGGTGAGGCTTTCAAGAGTCAGGGCTCTCGCTTCATCGATAACGTGGAGTATAAGTTAGGCGGCAACGGAGAAGAGTATTTCCGTATGCTTCAATGCGACAATCCACGAGAAGGCAATTATATCGTGCAACTAATTGGCAAGGATGTCAACGGAGAAATCATTAAGGTGTATAAAAGCGAGCAGAATCTGGTAGTGATGGAATACAACATCAACTTCATGCCTGCTTCCGGAGCCTCTATGCTCACCGAAGATGAACTTTACAATGATGAGGCGGAGGTTTCATTCAAGCATGCCAGAGTAGAGACTTTGGAAGAGAAATATGGTCTCCCACGCACTTCAATCAATTTCGATGAATATATAAAGCTCAACCACCTCAGCGATGAAAACCTTAAGAATAAGTTTGTATCTTATACAGATGGATTCAAAAGCGGGAATACCGAAGGAATGGAAGGAAGCTATTTCAAATGGCCTATCAAATGGGACTTATCCAACTATTCGTTTGGCTATAACAATCGTCATGACTACAATATGTATATGCTGGCATCCCATTCGAGTGTCACTCCGTTTAACGAAAAAGCCAATCAGTATGATGGAAACAGGAAAGAAGACGGAAAAGGTCTTTACGACAGACTGTATTACACCACTAAACGTCTAAACGAATCTGAATCTGCAACTGAGGATAACACAAAGGTGGAGCAAGGCTATTTCTATTATGTAAATGCCGCTACCGATCCGGGTGTATCAGCTCGTCTCGAAATCAAAGACATCTGTAACGGCAGTACAGTGCACGTGTCCGCATGGATGGCCGAGTTCTCAAATCTGAGCGAGACCGCTAATATTTCGTTTAATTTCGTAGCTGTTCTCCGGGATAGTGAAGAGGACGGAGATACTTCCAACCAAACACCGCTTCCTAATGGATTCAAAGGTGGCGACCGAGTAGTACTTCATTCATTCATCACCGGGTATGTACCTCGCGATGGTGTGACCTCCGCCGGAGGCAACAACGCCAATCACTGTGGCGAATGGCTCAATATTTATTATTCATTTGTACCACGTGTGTCTGAGTTCTCGGCCGACGGTATAACTCCTGATATGATTGATCACTTTGAACTTGAGCTTGACAACAACTGTAAGAGTTCAAACGGTGCTGACTACGCCATTGATGATATCAGGGTATATATTGCAAATCCTATCGTTTTGGCCGAACAGATCGCCCCGATATGCGACGAACCAAAAACGCTTGTCAGAATAGAATCCGGATTCGATACCCTTATACAGTCTTTTAATGAGCAGGAGGCAAAGACCGCAAGTCAAGGACATGATTTGACGTTCTATTATACGTTTATAGATAAAGCGGTATATGATAAGACATATGAGGAAAACATAGACAGCGAGGATCCAAATAAAGTGGCATTCAATGCTTCTGTCGTTGAGTCTTCTTACATAGGCCGCGTGGATGAGACATCCTCCCATAAATATGGGGTGATGACTTTCAATACCTACTATAAAGGAAACAAAGATTACATTCCGACTTCCGAGCCGGATATCAAGGCATCCATACGTACGGTAGACGGAGAGAGAATGATTGTATTCAATACTGATCTTACGGTAGATCATCTGAAGCCGGGTCAGACTTATTATGCAATCCTGTCTACTACTGAAGACCCGGGTACGGAAGATTCGGAAACTTCAGAAAAGTTGACAGATGACAATGCCCATTCTGTATTTAATATCAAGGGTTATTGTGTAAAGTTCTGTGAATTTACAGTGAAGGCTTCCAACGTAATCAAAATCGACGGTGTCGTTGTTGAAGAGGCAAATCAATTTGAAATTTGTGAAAACCAGTCACCGGTAATACAGGTCAATATCTGGGGACAGGTCGACGGAGATTTCAAGGAGATTGACAAGAATGCATATTTCGACTGGTTCCTGGGTACAAATGAAGAATTCCTGAGCCTCAATGACGGTGTTGAGACTCATACTCTCGCCGAGGCTCTAAGTGTATTCCGTGCGAAGTATCCGACGGCGGAAACTACCGATGGCATAACGACTGATGATAATTCCGGCGAAAACGGTGAGGGCAACGGCTCCGAAAGGCTGATACAATGGATGCTTGACATCATAAATAAAGAATCTTCACCTGTAGTGGATGAGACAAATCCTAATTACAACCGTTCATATGGTAGATTGCAGCTTCATCAATCTTCATTCGTTGTGCCTCCTGCAAGGATTCTGGAAGGTGACAAATGGAATGAGACGATACCGATTGTGGCCATACCAATCAATACCTCTGACAAGGATATCATAATTTGCTCAAATCCAACAGAGATAGATCTTACAGTAAAGAAAAAGTCACCGAAACTGCAGCACGGACTTAAGATGCCATACCCGGAAGATATGGCGGACGTCCCCTTGCGGATAGGACTTGATCAGATGCGTACATCTCAAACTGAGAATATTGACATCTTTGATTCGAAAGTAATTGAAATACCGGTGCGCTACACGGGGTCGACCAACGAAAAAGCAGATCGATTGACACTTGCTGTCGAATCAGCGCTTATGAACGATGACAACTATGCATCCAAGGAAGGCGCGATAGTCCTCGTTCAGACCAATGACCCGGAATACAAAGATCTTGGTACAGTAGATGGTAAATATGAAACCGGCCATCTTCTATGGACTGGTGAGGTGATTAATCTGACTGCAGAATTAGGAGAAGCCAATGCAGAGGGTAATCTATTCGATGTAAAGTTTGATAGGAATTTCAAATTTAAGGAAGGTTACTACTACCGTATGCGATTCCAATATCAGGAATCAGTCAACTCTTCTGCTGGTGAAGTAGCGGATGAAGAAGAAGTCTGCAACGGCCACGACGTGTTCACGCTCAAGATTGTACCGAAGTATCTGCTATGGACCGGCGACCGCAATGTGAACTGGAACAACGACGACAACTGGAGGCGCGTAGCTTCGGCAGAACTATATGCTGATGGTAAGTATGGCGATGCCGGATACCGTCATCATGTTACAGACGGTAAGGATGCAGATGCGACAATCAATAATCGCGAAAAGAGCTACGCTCCGCTTGACTTCACACATGTCATCATTCCTTCTCCTGTTGTGGAAAACAATAATGATAATGATTCTTCAGATATTATCGAGGCTCCTTATCTCTATGGCGTAACGATGTCAAATGTTGAAGTGAATCGAGGCGGTAAGACTACGGAATATAACTGGCCGGAGAAGCTGGAAACAGATGGCAGTGGCTATGCCGATTATCCGGAAAACGGTGTGGGCGAAGCTACGTCCATGATTCAGTATGACATGGCGGCCTATGATGTGACACCGGTTTCCAATGACGATGCGTCTACTGCCTGCCGTCCATGGTATATGAATACCTGTAAGGAAATCCACTTCAAGCCAGGCGCTACAATCATGAACCAGCATGCACTCGACTACGACAAGGCCTGGGTGGATGTGGAACTCGACCATTCCCGCTGGTATACGCTTGCATCCCCGCTTAAGGATGTGTTCGCAGGAGACTTCTATCTCCCTTCCGATGGAGCACGCCAGCTGACAGAACTCTTTCAGGATATAACGTTTGACAACACCCTTACTACCACTCATCGCTTCAAGCCGGCGGTATATCAGCGAGGCTGGGATAAAAGTTCTGCCAAAGTGTATGAAGTTGACGGACCGGGCGTAGATGCTGATGGTGTGCGTAATGTAGTGATTAAAGCCAATTGGAGCCTTGTCTACAACGATGTGGCGGAACGCTATGACGGTGGTGTTGGATTCTCCATTAAGACAGATGTTTCTCACATGGAGACGAACAAACCCGGGGATGACGGTAAAGTGCTATTCCGATTCCCGAAGGCCGATACCGAGTATTTTTACTTCACACAAGACGGTAGTCAGAATGGACATGAGACGACAGTCAGAACACAAAGCAATCATAGGCTGAACGAAACCAACGGTACCATTTCGGCATCAACAGCAACAGAAGGAAAATACTTCCTCATAGGAAATCCTTTCATGACCCATATGGACATTCAAAAATTCCTTAAAGCAAATGAGGGAAAACTTGAACAGAAGTATTGGATCGTAACCGCAAAGGGACAGATTGCCGGGAGCATCGATGACAACGGTAAATTCATCGCAACCCCTGTTCCTGCTGAGGAAGGGAAGACATATGCCGAACCAACTGTCATAGCCCCGATGCAGGGTTTCTTCGTGGAAGCTAAGGCAGCCCGCACTTCATTGGACTTGGTATATGACGAGTCCATGATGCGAAGATATGACTCTAATAAAGGAATTCTGACAGAGGCAACCCGTGGCGATGAGAAGCCCGACGTGTTTAGAATCACTTCTTACTGCGAAGGTAATCCAACATCAGCCGCAATTCTGGTAACAGATATCGCGAGTGGCAATGATGTCGCTGCTATGGACAACAGGGATCTCGAAATTCCCTCTACCGTCTACACTGCGAAAAACGGGCAGGCCCTCAGCATCAACTTCTGCGACGATGCGGAAGGAGTCGAGATAGGCGTAATCGCCGATGCCGAGACTAAGACAGTTCTCCGCTTCGATGGCTCCGAGACTATTGATGGATTGTCACTCCTTGACAAAGCAGACTATTCACTTACACCGATCCATGAAGGAATGGAAATCACTGTTGACGGCATGGCTGCCGGTCGCTATTTCCTGACCTACGGCGCAAGAGTCGAAGAAGTGTTCGGTGGCATTGAATGGAGCAAAAACAATGATGGGCTCGAGGTATGCGACCGTGCATCTTCCGGCTATCTGGAAGTGAAAGTCTATGATACACTTGGACGTCTTATGACTTCTGCTGTTTCCGACGGCGAAAGAATCCATATCGCCCTCAGCCACGGAGTATATGTAGTGGAAATGGCCAACGGTAATGAACGGAAATCCGTTAAAATAAGCAACTGATGAAAACAATACATATATTTGTAATGATGATCTGCATAGCGTTGTCGATGTCGGCGGCCGATCACCCGGAAGGTGATCAGCCGTCGGCTAAGACTGCCTATCTTCAACTTGATTCCACATATCTCGACCTTGGCAGGATAGCACTTGACTCAATAGGAAACGGAGTAATGAGGTTTCAGAATACGGGCGACGCTCCCCTTATCATTCATAGAGTCTTCACGGAATGCGGATGTACGGTGCCTTCCTTCCCTATGAAACCTATTGCGCCGGGTGAATATGGCACAATCAAGGTCAGATTCAAGACTCGTGGACGCCCTCTCGGTTTCTTCCGTAAATCACTCCGCGTTAAGAGCAATGCCAGCAACTCCAGAGTGGTTTTCACTGTCAAAGGGTCTGTAATCAAGCCCTGAACAGCAACATCCATACAAGAAAACAAGGAGACAATCCTTGGTCCATGATAATTAAAATATATTATAGTTAAAACAGCAAGTGGCCGTTATAGGTAACAACTATCTGCAAATAAACGGCCAGAGATGCCCTTCATGCCCGTGAGGGTCAGAAGACATCAAAAGCAGCGGCGCCCGTGAGGGTACCGCTGCTTCCTTATATCATGCTTTCAATATGTGTATGTCTGATCAATGCATGCAGTCGTGGTCGTGGGCGCCGTAGCATACAGGATTGTAGCAGTTGTCGTAGCGGATGTGAAGACCGTTGCCGAGGTCGACTACATATGTCACGCCTTCACGGGTTACGCCCTGTACAGACTTGCCGGGGAAGCGGAGAGCGAGGTGTTCGCTGATCGCCTGGGGCACTTCTACGCCCGGATTTACAGCGGGTGCCTGCTCAGGAGCCGGAGCTTCCATTGCTACGGGGTTGGCCTCAGGAGCTGCGTCCGGAGTTGCGGAGGTTTCTGCGAGTGCGTTGAATCCAACTACTGCGAGAGAGAGAGCGACGAAAGATGTAAATAACTTTTTCATAGTTTATAAAATTAAGATGTGTATAAATTAAGTGTTTCTTATCTCGTGTGTGTGTTTCGTAGTATTAAATCTTCAGCGTGTTTTTCACAGTTTAAATTTGTGTCTTCCACAGTTTAGATTAAGGTTCTTGTTGGTATCTTATCTCTTTAAGATTGGGTTTCAAATTTTATACTTTCTAAACATTAGAACCTTCTTATCGGTTCATCACTTACACATTGCAATTTTATTAAACATTTGCCACGATTTTGAAACAATATAGCTATCTTTCGAATTCTCAGGCACATAGAGCACACATCTCTCATATGCCGCCACATCCTCAGGGTCGAAAATATAGCTTCCGCAGTCAAACTCAGGCGCTTTCGCAGAGGGCGCCACTATCTCTGTAAGCTGCGGACAGCAGTTCATCATCAATTCTCCGAGCAGATGGTCGTTGGCCGGCAGACGCACTTTCCTCAGCGAATCGCAATCCGAGAAGGCATATGATTCTATCTCCTCCAAGCTGTCCGGAAGAAGAGCTTCCTTAAGGGAAGTGCAGAAAGAGAATGCATTGTGGCCGATATGCTTCAGACGCTTCGGAAACGCCAGGTTGTCAAGACTCGTACAATACGTAAACGAATTGCTTCCGATGTCTTCGAGAGATTCCGGGAAATTGATCTCCTCAAGGGAGGAGCATTCACTGAAGGCCTGAAACCCTATCTTCTTCAATCCTTCAGGCAGCGATACCTTCTTAAGGGAGCTGCAGCCAAGGAAGGCATAGTCGGGAATCTCCGTGATTCCACGCCCTTTTTCAATCACTATCTCCTCTATATCGGTGCGGTCGATATATGCGCCTTCCTCTATAGGAGCGGCAATGACTATCCTTGAAGGAAAAGCCTCTAAGGAAATCAGAGGGGCGCCCATCATCACCATACTAAAAATCAACAGCTTATGGATATTCATTATAATATTTTTAATTTTTATAAAAAAAATTACGTTTTCTTCGAACAATTTACACTACCATTTGTTTTATAGGTATAAAAATCGTTTCATGATGTTAGGTTAGTTCGAAAGTATTATGGAAAACTTTCAAGAAACAGTTGCTTGGGAAAGTAGCTGTTTTTTTTATTTCCATAACAGAAAGCGAGTCCCCGCACGCCTGCGCGCGCGGGATACACTTACATAAGACATAGAGCCGTATAGTGCTCCACGAATTCCGACAGCGCGTCAGCTGCCTCTTCCCTACTCCGGAAAAGACCGAACACAGTAGATCCTGAGCCTGACATAGCGGCATACACCGCTCCCTTCCCGAGAAGCCTCTCCTTGATCTGAGGAAGCACTTCATGATTCGGAAAGAGCGAACCCTCGAAGTCATTTACCATCCTGCCTTGCCACTCTTCAGGAGAAAGCCTCGCCGTCTCCTTCAATGAATGCTCCGGAGCTCCCGGCGTGACTCCCGCGAAGGCTTCCTTCGTGGATATCGACACCTCAGGCTTCACCAGCAGACACCACCATCCAGATAGGTCGAGATCCACGGCCTCCAGCCTCTCCCCTACCCCTTCAGCGTAGCACGGACTGTTATAGATGAAGAAAGGACAGTCTGCACCTAACTTCAACGCCATCGCAGCCAATTGCCCCTGATCGAAGGGATCGCCGCAAAGCTCATTGAGCATGCAAAGCACAGCCGATGCATCGGCGCTTCCCCCGCCGAGTCCGGCGCCGTCGGGAAGATGCTTCTCAAGATGGATACGGAAATCAGGCAATTCCGGATAGGCCTCCTTAAATACCTTCCACGCCTTATAGACGAGATTCTTCTCCAAAGGGCAATCCACCTTCCTTCCGGAGAAGACGAACTCCGTAGACTCAGCCGGCGTGATCTCCAGGATGTCGCTGAAAGGCTCGGGATTGACGGGAGTGCCGTTGTGCACCCCTATGGGATAGAACACTGTCTCGAGGTCGTGGTAGCCGTCAGGGCGACGCCTCACTATATTAAGGCCAAGATTCAACTTGGCGTTTACAAACCTTATCATAATCAAGAATCTATTTATAATCGCAATAGTTAAGCAGGTTTTCTGTCAGAAGGGGTACGGAAGAGGAGGATGAGGATAAGCGAGCGTAGGGCGAGATAACAGGTAAACGACATCCAAAGCATCCATTGTGTGTGGCTCACCACATTGATCAGCACGGCAAAAAGGCCTACTCCGCATAGGGTCGATATCAGCATGGGGCGGGTCTTCGTCAGCCCGATGTAGAAACCGTCGTAGATAAACGCCGCCGCTCCCGCAGCCGGCAGAAGCGAAACCCATACCCGGCAATCCTCGACCATCGACAAGACAGCCGCCGAATTGCTCAACAGCCTTACTATATATGGAAGCGCCAACGAATACACCGCTACGAAGACAAGCGTGATGCCGGATGTCCATATCAAAAGTCCCTTTATTGCCTGGCCGAGCATATGGCCGTCGCCAGCTCCGGAATACCGCCCTACCAACGCTTCCCCCGTAAAGGCGAACCCATCCATGAAATAGGAAAAGAAAAGGAAAAGCTGATTGATGACGGCATTGGAACTTACCTCCACATCTCCGAGACGGGCACTGTAGGCATAGAGCATCAACGACAACGCTATGAGGCAGGCCGAACGGAAAAACAGGTTGCCGTTGACCGAAAGCATCTTCCTCCATCCCTGACGGTCAAGCAGAATCCTACGGTCGGCCCCTAAAGTCACTCCATGTCTGCGGCATAACCGAACAGCTATCCACCAGGCAGGTATGAGGATCAGCCACTGCGCAGAGAGTGTACCCCACGCTATGCCCTCGAATCCCATACCGAATCCATAGACCAACGTCAACGTCGTAGCCACGTTAAGCACGCTCATCCCTATATTCACGGCCATCGCGGCAGCCGTAGACTGCATCCCTATCATCCATCCGGTGAGCGCCGTCACCACCATCATCGGCACCGCTCCCATGATGCAGATGGAGAAGTAGCGGCCCGAGAGCTCGGTCACTTCAGGAGAAGCTCCCATCACTTTCTGGAGCAAATCAAGCATCGGACCATGAAAAGCCGTCAGAAGCATACCGATAGCGACAGCCAATGTCAAAGAGTTGCGCATGCTCACTCCCATTCCTTCCCTATCGCCGGCTCCGAAGTAGGTAGCCGTGATGCCGGAAGTGCCGGCCCTCAGAAAACTGAAAAGCCAATACATGGTCGTAATCATCACCGACCCTATGGCTATCCCGGCCAGATACCGCTCTCCATCCATATGTCCGGCCACTGCCGTGTCGCACAGTCCGAGCAGCGGAACAGAGATATTGCTCAGCACCGTCGGCACCGTCATCCACACGATTCTGCGGTTCAAAGACATGTTTTCACCTGATTTTTCATTTATCATAGTGCAAAGTTGAAAAAAAAATGTGAAACAGGCAAGTGATTAGTTGTTTTTAGACGGATTTATTGTTAATTTTGCAGTATGAGTGAAGAAATACCCCCTTACGGCGCCTACTCCGACCTTACAGACACGGGGCAGTGGCATCTCGCCGTAGACATATCGAAGCATGGCTTGGGAGCATGGCTCCTTCCCGACGCATCGCTCGGGCGCGGTCCCCGCGTCCTGGTGCGTCAGTCCTGGACGCCGTCGGAAGAAGGACTGCTCGGAAGGATCGAAGACGCCGTCTACGACAATCCGACGGTGCTCGACGACTATTCCGCCGACATCATAGTGGAGAGCGACCGACAGCTATGGCTCCCCTCCGCATTGTTCCAGACCGACGATGAATGCGCAGAAGCTTATACGGGCATTTACGGCGGCGATATACTCGACGTAATGGTCAACGACCTCGGAAAGGAGAAATGCGCGTTCACGCTGACGCCGGGCCTGAAGTCGTTCATGCAGCGTTCGTTTCCGGGAGCCCGCATCTGGAGCCAGCAGGCCCTGCTCAAAGAGACGGCCACGCAGCCGCACGAGGCTTTCAAATGCCTTGTCGACATCAGGGAAGCGGCAGTAGACATCGTGCTTCTATGCCGTGGCGAGCTTCAGTGCGCATCCACACATCTATGGAAAACGGAAAGCGACATCGCCTATGTGCTGCTCAACATGCTGCAGACATACGAAGCGGCATCCCCCGATACCGAGATGGTTTTCAGCGGACGCCGCGACACGAGGCAGAACCTCGGCAAGACACTGCTCCCTTATTTCAAGACAATCAGCCAGAAAAACCATGACCTTGACGGTAAGGAAATCCCTACTGCCGTCTATCTGGCCATAAACAGAAAGAAAAGATATGCGCATCATACGAGGTAAATACGGAAAGCGGCGTTTCGACGTGCCACACAACATCACGGCCCGGCCTACCACCGACTTCGCCAAGGAAAACATATTCAACGTAATAGAAAACATCGAAGACATCGAGGGCGACGACGTGCTCGATCTCTTCGCCGGCACCGGAGCCATAAGCCTCGAGTTCCTGTCGAGGGGCGCACGCTCGGTCACTTCCGTGGAAATGGCCGCCACGCAGGCCAATTTCATCAGAAGCGTGAAGGAAAAGCTCGGCGACGATGCACTCCGCGTGATTCGCGGCGACGTATTCAAGTTTCTCTCTTCCGCAAGGAAACCTTACGACATCGTCTTCGCCGATCCTCCCTACGATCATCCGAGATTTGACGAGATTCCTTCGCTGATCCTCGGCTCCGGAGCCGTAAAGCCAGGCACACTCGTGATCGTGGAACACAACGACAAGCACGATTTCTCCCCTATCCCCGGATTTGAACAGCACCGGGCCTACGGATCGGTCAATTTCTCCATATTCCGCAAGCCCGGGACAGAAAGTAACGACCAATAATTATGCATTATGAATTATGCATTATGAATTATAAGAACTATGGACAAGAACATTAAATTGGATACTATTGAAGACGCAATAGAAGATTTCAGAAAAGGTCAGTTCGTCGTCGTGGTCGACGATGAAGACCGCGAAAACGAAGGAGACCTGATCATAGCGGCAGAAAAGATAACCCCGGAGCAGGTAAACTTCATGCTTAAGCACGCCCGCGGAGTGCTTTGCGCACCGCTGACTATGAAGCGCTGCAAGGAGCTCGGCCTCGGATTCCAGGTGGAGGAAAACACTTCCATGCTCGGCACTCCATTCACCGTGACGGTTGACAAACTTGAAGGCTGCTCCACCGGAGTGAGCGCCCACGACCGTGCCGCTACGCTCAACGCGCTTGCAGATCCGAAGTCGACACCCGAGACATTCGGCCGCCCGGGCCACATAAATCCCCTCTACGCTCAAGACCGCGGAGTGCTCGAACGCGCCGGACACACGGAAGCGGCCGTCGACCTTGCCCGCCTCGCCGGTCTCGAACCGGCCGGAGTGCTTATGGAGATAATGAATCAGGACGGCACCATGGCGCGCCTCCCCGAGCTACGCAGACTGGCCGACGAGTGGGGCTTCAAGCTCATCAGCATACGCGACCTTATCGCCTACCGACTGAAAAACGACAATCTCCTCGAGAAGGGAGAGGAAGTGGACATGCCTACCGCCTACGGACATTTCCGCCTGATACCCTTCCGCCAGAAAGACAACGGACTCGAACACATCGCCCTCATCAAGGGAGACGTAGCCGACGGCGAGCCGGTGCTCGTAAGGGTACACAGCAGCTGCGCCACCGGCGACATCTTCGGATCGATGCGCTGCGAATGCGGCGAACAGCTGCATAAGGCAATGGAGCTGATAGAGAAGGAAGGACGCGGGGCTATCGTCTATCTCAATCAGGAGGGACGCGGCATCGGACTGATGGACAAGATCAAAGCCTATAAACTTCAGGAGGAAGGACTCGACACCGTTGACGCCAACCTTCACCTCGGCCACAAGGCCGACGAACGCAGCTATGGCGTAGGCGCATCAATCCTTCACGCCCTCGGCATAAAGAAGATGCGCCTGATGAGCAACAACCCCATGAAGCGCATAGGTCTTGAAGGATTCGGAATCGAGACCGTCGAAAACGTTCCGCTTGAAGTAAAACCCAATAAATACAACAGTTTCTACATGCACACCAAGAAGGAACGCATGGGACACCAACTGAAATTCAGCTGATTTATGGAAGGGAGGCTTCCCGGCCTCCCGCATAAAGCATTTATAGCATTATAAAAATTACAGTGTATCGACTTCCAAAATGAAGAATCCGTATCTCATTCCATTCATCTTCCTCAGCTTTACCCTCCCTTCCCAAGCCAAGAAAGCACTCGACCATTCCAGTTTCGACGATTGGAAGAAAGTGACCAACCATTGCCTGAGCAACGACGGACGCTGGGCAGCCTTCAGCATCGACCCGCAGGAAGGCGACGGAGTGCTGACGCTCCGCAACACTTCCAACGGCAAGGCCATTCAGATTGCGCGCGGAGCAGGAATCGCCTTCACTGCCGACAGCCGATGGGCCGTGGCAAACATCAAGCCCTTCTTCAAGGACACCCGCCAGGCCAAGATCGACAAGAAGAAGAACTTCGACATGCCGCAGGATTCACTTGCGATCGTAGACCTGAAATCGGGCGACATCACGAAGATTCCTCTTGTCAAGGGATTCAGGATCGGCGAGAAAGGTGGCGAATGGGTTGCCTACAACAGCTGCGACACCACTGTCACTAAAGACATGAAGCTTTCCGATAAGGATGCCGCACTCCCCCTCGTGGTCAGAAACCTCGCCTCGGGAGAGACGAAGGTATTTCCATATATCGGCAGCTATTCATTCAGTGAAGACGGGCGCCGACTCGTGGCCGTGTCAAAGCCTGCCGACAAGGATTCGGTCTATAGCAAAGGCGTGAGGGTGGTCTATCTGCCGGAAGGAAAGGATTTCCTTATCGACGAAGGAAAGAAACATTACGGCTCACCGGTCTTCTCCACCGACGGAACTAAACTGGCGTATACAGCCACCAACGACAGCAACGACACCGGCACTCGCCGCATGCAGCTGTATATGGCGTCGCTCGGTGCCGCCCCCTCCTCCCCGAAAGAGTTTGAGCTTGACGTAATGACAGGCCGTAAAGGCCCCAACCTCCAGCCCCCTCATTCTTCCGATCCGGACGTGCAGCAACGCCTGATGAAGGAATGGCAGGAGAAGATGGCCGCCAACGCTGCCGCTCCCCTCTACATCAACCAGTATTCAAAACCGGAATTCAGCTACAACGGTCGCCGACTCGTAGTAGGTGTGGCTCCGGAAGTGGCTCCCGACGACACCACGCTCGTAAGCTTTGAGCGTCCGGAACTCGACATCTGGCGTTGGGACGCTCCATATACTCCCCCTCAGGAGAAATGCAATCTCGACGAACTTAGGGAACAGACTTTCCCCGTAGTGATCGACCTCGAAAGCGGCCGTTACCGCCTCATCGACTTCAATCCACTCGCCACTGTGCTTTCCCCCGACCGATGGGACGGCGACTGGGCGCTCATACGCGATGCGAGCAAGGATATCGTGAGCCAGCAGTGGAACTATTACGCACCCGAGCAGATCAGCGTAGTCAACGTCAACGACGGTCAGAAACGTGATATTGCCTCAGTCTATGAGGGCTCGGCGAAGCTTTCGCCCGGCGACAGGTTCGTGTATTGGTTCAAAGACGGCGATTGGTTTGCGTATGAGATCGCATCCGGAAGCATCGTCAACGCCACCCGGGCAATCCCCTATCCCGTATGGGACGAGGATGACGACCATCCGGGCGTACGTCAGGACTATGGATTCGCTTCCTGGTCGGAAGATGACTCCCGCATGCTGGTCTACGACCGTTTCGATATCTGGAGCGTGGATCCTACCGGCAAGGAAGCCCCGGTCTGCCTCACGAAGAGCTATGGCCGCGACAACGGCCTCAAGATACGCTATGTCAACACCCATGGCAAGGAACGCCGCTTCCTGAAGAAAGGCGACCTCATGACCCTTACGCTCTTCAATTATAAGGACAAGCGCAACGGTCTGGCCTCGATGAAATACGGAGTGGCCGCAAAGCCGGAGAATGTAGTGATCGACACGCTTAGCTTCACTCAGATCCGTCAGGCTCTCGACGCTCCTTCATTCTCATTCGTGGAAGCCAACTTCTCGGTGATGCCGGATGTGTGGCTGGCTCCGAAAGGAGTGTTCGCCAAAGCAGAGAAGGTCAGCGACTCGAATCCTCAGGTGAAGGACTACTACTGGGGCACTGCGCGTCTCGTCAGCTGGTATGCCTATGACGGCACTCCCTCCGACGGCGTGCTCTACGTCCCGGAGGATTTCGACCCCAATAAGAAGTATCCTATGCTCTGCGTGTTCTACGAGACCGGATCGCAAGACCTATACTACCACTACAACATGGAACCCTCATGGAGCTGGGTCAACTATCCTTTCTACGTAAGCCGCGGCTACGTCATATTCGTTCCCGACATCCATTACACGGCGGGCGTACCGGGTGAATGCGCCTGGAATTTCGTATGTTCAGGTGCCGAGGCCATGTGCGACCGCTATCCTTGGATCGACCGCGACCGCATCGGCATCGACGGCCAGAGCTGGGGCGGCTATCAGACGGCTTATCTCGTGACGCGCACCAACATGTTCGCCTGCGCGGGCAGCGGAGCTCCTGTGAGCAACATGACTTCCGCCTTCGGCGGCATACGCTGGGAAAGCGGAAGCTCGCGCCAGGGCCAGTATGAGCTCGGACAGAGCCGTATCGGACGCAACCTCTGGGACGCAACCGAACTCTATATCGCCAACTCCCCCGTATTCCATGCCAACCGTGTGGAGACTCCGCTCCTCATCATGCACAACGATGCAGACGGCGCTGTGCCTTGGTATCAGGGCATTGAGATGTTCATGGCTCTGCGCCGCCTCCAGAAACCCGTCTGGATGCTGCAATACAACGGCGAAGCCCACAACCTCAAGGAACGCCGCAACCGCAAGGACATCACTGTCCGTCTCCAGCAGTTCTTCGACCACTACCTGAAGGGCGATCCAATGCCCGAATGGATGAAAAGCGGCATACCCATGATCCGCAAAGGCCAGGACCTCGGCTACTGACCCTTCACCCCAACATACACAGATAAAAAACCCGGGCAGCATCGCATTCGATGCTGCCCGGCTTTTTTCCGTCTATAAGTTGTGTTATTCAGTCAGTTCGCCGTGAAGGTTCTTCTCCATGTATTTTCCTGCGAGCTGTGCTGTGGCACCCATCCCGAAAAGATACATCATCTTAGTGATGGCGGCCTCCGATGTAAGGTCATGACCAGAGATGATTCCGGCATTCGCGAGTCCCACACCGGCGGAATACTTCATAGGAGATACCATACCGTTGGAACACTGCGAGATATTCACTATAAGAAGACCCTTGCCTACTGCATCCCGGATGCACTCGAAAAGCCAGGGGCTGCTCGGACCGTTGCCCACGCCATACGTCTTCAGCACGACGCCCCGTAGACCGGGAATATTGAACGTAGACCTTATCACGCTCTCCTGGATTCCGGGGAAAAGATCAAGATAAGCTACATTCGTATCCATAAGATACTCCACCTTGAACTCCTTACCCTTCGACGGACGCAGGAGGGCATCCTTATTATATGTGATGTCAAGTCCGATATGGGCGAGCACAGGATAGTTGCTCGATTGAAACGCATCGAAATTATCCGCCGAGAATTTTGTGCTCCGGTTGCCCCTTAAAAGTGAATCCTGGAAAAGGATAGCCACTTCCCTCACCATCGGCTCCCCATCGCTGTCCTTGGCCGCAGCCACCTGGAGCGCTGTGATCAGGTTCTCCTCCCCGTCCGTACGCACCTCCCCGATAGGAAGCTGCGACCCTGTGATGATCACAGGCTTCGTAAGGTTGTTGAGCATGAAACTCAACGCCGAAGCCGTATAGGCCATCGTGTCGGTGCCATGCAGGATCACGAAACCGTCATACTTACTGTAATTGTCTTCTATCACCTTGGCAATCTGGCCCCAGTGCGATGGATTCATGTCGGCTGAATCTATCGGCACATCAAACTGAAAATTGTCTATTTCAAAGTCAAGCATCTTAATCTTAGGCACATTGTCAAGAAGATGATTGAAATCAAATGGTTCCAAAGCTTTAGTATCGGGATTCTCTATCATTCCGATAGTTCCCCCCGTGTATATAAGCAGTATGTTCGGTTTTTTTACAGACATATGATGTTTATTTTCAAAGCGCAAAGTTAACAAAAAAAAATTTAAGATACAACATTTTTCCATAAAATTAATAGCCATCAATCAAACTCATTGCAGACAATCAATCAAATTGACATACTTTTCAATTCCGACATCCACCATAGACACCCCTCTCCGATTGAACCATATGCAATTTCATACGTTTTCATATCAAAGATATATGTGGCATTCAAGCAGTGACACACATATTGAAACCTTATTGAAAAACATCAACGAATTCCGCTATGAAGACACCTCTTAAAATCGCCTTAACGATAATCGCCGCCATCGGCGCGGTCGCCCAGGCCAATGCCGACGACTCCCGCGACTGGCTCCTTGATTCAATTCCGCAGCAATGGACCTACCAGTCGGCTTACTCTCAGAAACTACCTGCCGACGACGACTGGTGGAAGACTTTCGGCGACTCAACACTCGACTCCCTCATAAACATGGCGGAAAGGGAAAACTACAATATCGCAGCCGCCCTCTCGAGAATCGAAATGGCGAAGAAGACACTCGACGCCGCCAAAGCCGCCTACTTCCCTACCCTCGGCATCTCCGCGGGATGGACAAAGGGGCAGTCTTCAGGCGCATCCGGCCCCGTAGTGGCAAAGTCATCGCCTTACGATTACTTCTCGCTGGGTGCTTCCATGCAGTGGGAAGTCGACCTCTTCGGACGAATCACTCAGAATGTAAAGGCCAACAAAGCCGCCTACAACGCTACCAAAGCCGAATATGACGGCACTATGGTATCCCTCGCCGCCAATGTCGCCAAAGCATACATCAACCTCCGCACATATCAGAACGAAATGCAGGTGGCAAAAAGCCACCTCGCCGAGCAGGAGAAAGTGCTCGCAATCGTGGAGGCAAGATTCAAGGCCGGACTGGCAAGCATGCTGGAAGTGTCGCAGTCTCGCACCGTAGTGGCTTCCACAAAAGCCTCCATTCCTCCACTTGAGGCCATGATAGAATCTTCCATCAACTCCCTCGGCCTCCTCACCGCAAAATATCCCGATGAAATCTACTCATGGCTTTCCGCTCCGGCTCCGATGCCCGCAGTGGTCTACGGAGCCAACCTCGGCGTTCCGGCCGACCTGCTCAGAAGGCGCCCCGACATAGTGCAGGCAGAATACCAGCTTGCACAATACGCAGCTCAAGTAGGCATAGCGAAAAAAGACTTCCTCCCTACACTTTCCATCAACGGATCTATAGGCACCCAGGCCCACGAGGCAAAGAACCTCTTCGGCGACCACAGTATGTATTGGGAAGTGAGCCCCACACTCAGCTGGACACTATTCGACGGTCTCGCACGCAACTACCGCACCGCGGAAGCGAAGGCTCAGCTTGAAGCCGCAATCGACTCCTACAACTATACCGTGATGAACGCCGTGATTGAAGTCACCAACGCCACCACCACATTCAAATCCACCATGCAGACCATCAAGCTCACAGAAGACGTCGTCAACCAAAGCAAGGAATCTCTTGATTACGCAGTGGAACGGTATAAAAAAGGCCTGTCTCCCTTCAATAATGTGGTGGACGCGCAGATAAGCTACCTCACAAACCAGGATTCGCAGATCTCCGCGCAGGGAAAGGCCCTCACCGCTGTAGTAAACCTCTACGAAGCCCTTGGAGGAGGATGGAACAAGACCGGAGAATGATCCGAACAGAGAGTGACACTTGTATAAAACTATAACCGAAACAATACCTTCAGCTATGAAAAACATAAACCTTTACCTAATGCTTTCAGCCGGATGCCTGATGATATCGGCCGCTTCTTGCAGGAAATCTGATAAGAACGCTCCCAAAGAAGAGATTCCGGAAGTGGCGGTAGCCGCTCCAATCGTAGACTCAATCGTGCTCCACAAGACTTATCCCGGCCTGTTGGGAGCAAGCGACAAAGCTTCTGTCGTATGCCGAGTCAACGGCACTCTACTTTCGAAGAGCTATGAAGGCGGATCCTACGTCAACAAGGGTCAGGTGCTTTTTACAATAGAATCCACTAAATACCGCGACGCCGTCAATCAGGCGCAGGCGGCCCTCGCCACTGCCAAAAGCCAATACGACTACGCCTCAAGAAACTATGAGGCCCTCAGCGAGGCCCTTAAGAGCGATGCCGTGTCGCAGATCGAAGTGATACAGGCTAAGTCTTCCATGGAGCAGGCAGCAGCATCGATCAAGAATGCGGAAGCAGCCCTCAGCCAGGCCAACCTCAATCTTTCATACTGCCAGATAAAGGCTCCTATCTCAGGCTACATAACATCCAGTATCCCCAACATAGGAGAATACATAAGCGGTGAAGGTTCGCCGGTGACCATGTGTAATATCTACGACAACGCAAAGATGACTGCGGTCTTCACCATCGAAGACTCGCAGTATGAAGAGATGATAGGCCAGAACGGAGGCATGTCGCATTCGCTCTATAGAAACGTTCCCATTAAGTTCACACAACCTCTACCCCACTCCTATACCGCCGACCTCACCTATGAATCCCCTACGATCAATTCATCTACAGGTACGCTCCAGCTCAAAGGATCGATTACAAACATCGACAACGAGCTGAAAGACGGAATGTATATCACAATTGAACTTCCCTACGGAGTAGACCCGAAGGCGATACTCATCAAAGACGCCTCTATAGGTACCGACCAGCTCGGGAAATACGTATATGTGGTCAACGACTCCAACAAGGTGGTCTACACCCCCATCAAGATCGGAGAGCTCTATCAGGATACCCTGCGCGTAGTCAACGAAGGCCTTAAGCCCGGCGACCGCTACGTCACACAGGCACTCCTTACCGTCCGCAACGGAATGGAAGTGAAGCCGACCTTAACCAAGTAAACATCAATTATGAATTATGCATTGTTAATTGTGCATTAAAGCTCACAGACTATGTTCTCAAAATTCTTCATAGACAGGCCGATCTTCGCTACCGTCATCGCAATCCTGATGGTGCTCGCCGGAGGAATGTGCTATTTCTCGCTCCCCGTAGCACAATATCCCGACATCACTCCTCCTACGGTGATGGTGAGCGCATCCTACCCCGGAGCCTCGGCCTCTACAGTGGCGCAGACAGTAGGCGTCCCAATCGAGCAGCAGGTCAACGGTGTGGAGGGAATGCTCTACATGAGCAGCAACTCCGGCTCCGACGGCAGCTACAGCCTTACCATCACATTTGAAAACGGCACCGACCTCGACCAGGCCGCCGTAGAAGTACAGAACCGCATATCGCTCATAAGCTCCACGCTTCCGTCTGAAGTGGCGCAGCAGGGAGTGAGCGTCAATAAGGAGGCGAGCGACCAGATCATGTTTCTGGCCCTCACGGCCGACGACTCTCAGAGGTATGATGCGCTCTACCTTACCAACTATGCGCAGCTCAACCTCACCAATCCCCTCAGCCGTGTAGAGGGAGTGGGTGGAGTGCAGGCATTCGGCGGTGGAGAATACAGCATGCGCGTATGGCTCGACCCGGAGGCCCTGAGAATCAGAAACCTTACTCCCGCCGATGTGTCGGCCGCAATACAGTCGCAAAACATGGAGGTCAGCGCCGGATCGGTCGGCCAGCCTCCCCTCAGCGGCAACTCCGCGTTCGAGTACACGCTCGTAAGCCACGGACGCCTATCCACACCCGAGGAGTTCGGCAACATCATCATTAAATCCGACGGAACCAACATGCTGCGTCTGCGCGATGTAGCGAAGATCGACCTCGGATCTGAAAGCTACTCCAACACCTCCACCATCAACGGCAAGCAGGCTTGCGCCATCGGCATCAACCAGCTGCCGGGCGCCAACGCGCTCGACGTGGCCAAGGGTTGTATTAAGGAGGTAGACCGCCTGTCGGAATATCTCCCCGAAGGAGTTCACCTCTCAGTGATCATGAACGCCACCGACTATGTGAAGGAGTCGGTCGACGACCTTTTCATGACGTTCCTCATCACATCCCTTATCGTGATGGTGGTGATCCTCATCTTCCTTCAGAACTGGCGTGCCGTAGTGATTCCGATGATCACAATCCCTGTATCACTCATCGCCACTTTCGCCGTGATGAAGATCATGGGCTTCTCGCTCAATACGCTCTCGCTCTTCGGCCTTGTGCTCGCGATCGCCATTGTGGTCGACGATGCCATAGTAGTGGTGGAAGACTGCTCACGACTCGTAGACACCGGCGAGATGACACGCCATCAGGCCGCGACAAAGGCCATGGAGGAGCTTACGGGGCCAGTGATCGGTGAGGTGCTCGTGCTTCTCTCGGTCTTCATTCCTACGGCCTTCGTATCCGGAATCACCGGACAGCTCTACAAGCAGTTCGCACTTACCATCGCCGTCTCCACAGCATTCTCCGGTTTCAACGCCCTTACGCTCACTCCGGCACTCTGCGCTCTCTTCCTTACTCCGCGCAAGCCCTCGAAATTCTTCATCTACAGATGGTTCAACGCCGGATGGGCGAAAGTGGAGAACCTCTACAACAAGGCCATCGGAGGAATGCTCAACCATGCTACGGCCTCGCTTCTCGTCTTCCTCGTGCTCGCCGCGGCGGCATTCTACGGATTCGTAAAATGGCCTACCAGCTATATCCCTTCTGAAGATATGGGCCACTTCATGACTTCCATCCAGCTTCCTACCGGAGCCTCGCTCGATCGCACCGAGAAGATCACCGATGAGCTGGCGGCCGAAGTCCTGAAACTGCCCGAAGTGAAAGACGTGATGACCATCTCCGGATTCTCGATGATGGGCGGTGGAGCCGCTTCCAACGGAGGTTCGCTCATCGTGATGCTGAAGCCATGGAAGGAACGCGGACGTAAAGGCTCCATCGACAATGTCATAGCCAAGGTGGATGAGATCTCGGCCTCTCCCAAATTTCAGGGCGCATCGATATTCTCCATCAACCCGCCTGCCATCCCGGGACTCGGCATGTCATCAGGCCTTGAGATGAACCTTCTCGACATCAACTCTCTCGGCCCCACCGAAATGCTGAAGGCCATCGAGGCGCTGCGCACGGCTGTGGATAAGGATCCGAGGTTCAAGTCGCTCACTACAATGTATCAGGGCGTGGTGCCGCAGTATCAGCTCAACATCGACCGCGATAAGGCCACTACCCAGGGGCTTGAGATGTCCGACATATTCACTGCCCTCAGCGGATACATGGGAGGCAACTACGTCAACGATTTCGTCGAGTTCAACCGCGTGTTCCAGGTGCGCATGCAGGGCAACCAGAACGCACGCGACAATATCAACGATGTCCTTAGGCTTTCCGTGCGCAACTCGCAGGGTGAGATGGTGCCCTTCTCGGCATTCACCACAATCGAGCCAGTGATGGGCGAAGCCACCGTAAACCGCTACAACATGTATCAGTCGGCATCTGTCACCGTCACTCCTGCCGACGGAGTATCCTCTTCGGAGGGTATCGAGGCTATGGAGCAGCTCGTCAAGTCTACTCTGGGCAAGAACTACTCCTACGCATGGACCGGCATGGCTTATCAGGAGACTCAGTCGGGCACTACCATCACATTCGTGTTCATATTCGCGATCATAATGACCATCCTTGTGCTGGCTGCCCAGTATGAAAGCTGGACCGACCCGATAGCAGTGATCCTCGCGACCCCGATCGCAATCCTCGGCACAATCCTCGGATGCATCTGCATGAGCCAATCTATCAGCGTCTACACTCAGATCGGTTTGATATTGCTGATAGGCATGTCGGCCAAGAACGCCATCCTGATTGTGGAATACGCGATGGACTTCCGCAAGAGCGGAAAGAGCATCAAGCAGTCGGCCCACGACGCGGGTGTGATCCGCTTCCGCCCGATCATGATGACGGCCCTCGCCTTCGTATTCGGCGTTATGCCGATGATGTTCGCTACAGGTGCCGGCGCCAACAGCCGTATCGAACTGGGCACGGCGGTAGTGTTCGGCATGGCGATGAACGCCTTCATCGGAACGCTATTCGTGCCCAACTTCTGGGAGTTCATGCAGCGTATCAACGAGAAGTATCTCTCCGGACTCTTCAAGGATCCCGCTCCTGCAGCGAAATCCTCGGATCAGGGTTCTTCATCCGACACCATATGACCTGTCTGCCGATTTATATTAATATTAAAAAGAGCGTCTGCCTTTTGGCAAACGCTCTTTTTAAATTTATTCATCAGATGATCAAGCCATACCTGAAAGTTCCGCCTTCATGAGGGTCGGGATCACCACCGTCAGCAGCGACAGCGCGCCCTCCACCTCAAACTCATCCGTCTTGGCCGGGAGGAGCAGTGTCTCACCCTGTCTTACAGGAGTAGAGATGCCATCCACCTTCACGCATCCGCTTCCTCCTACACAGACCATTCCCATGAAGGAATCATCTGTCTTGGTGATGCGTTTCTCTCCGTCTATCACTTCACGTGTCACCTTGAAGTAATCGCATGCCATCAGTCCTTCGCTGCCTCCACTTTGGGTCAGGTCGCCGTCAGGATAATAACTGTAGCAGACCGGAGTATCCTGATGATTGCAGTCGGGATGCACCTGCAGCGAGAAGTCACCTTCCGAATCGATGAACTTTACGAAAATCGGAAACTTATCGCCATAGCGGCCGTAGACCGATTCCCCTACGAGGTCATGTTTGTATTTCCTTACAAGGTCTGTGAGTGTCATTCCGCATTCCTCGCCATCCATCACGATGCTCTCGCAACCCGGCACCGCCGAGAGCTCCCAGCTCTCACCGATGTTCTTGCAGTTGATGTTGATGTTCTTGAAACGCGATATCTCCTCTCCGCCCCAGGCTGTGCTTTTAAGATAGGGCAGGAATTTGATTGGTTGTCTCATAGCGATTGAATGTCTTTGATTTTTCCGAAAAATCAGGGAATCAGTACTTCGAGCGGCTCGCTGTAGTTGTAGCGGTATACTTCAGCTGTGGAGTAGTTGATTCTTGCTGCGGCGCGGATATAGACCCTGCGTCCCGAAGGTATCTCGCCGTTGGTGGTCATGGTCAGCTCCTGTCCGAGCGAAGACTCGAAGTCCTTGCCCTGGTAAGAAAGCGATGAAGACCATCTTTCGTCGCGGGCCCGGTAGCCTACCGAAGAGGAATAGCTTACGAAGAGCTGCACGTCGGTGACGTTCATCAGGTCGTCGGAATAGTCATTGCCGCGTGTCGGCTGGATCTTGTCGCGGAAATCCTCGGGAGATACCGCACGGTCTACCACTACCTTGGCCTTGATCTGGCCGTTGCTCACCTGAGGCTCGCCTACTATCTTCACATTCAGGAAGGGCTGAACCTCGAATTTCACCTTCGTAGTGCCCTTGATGTCTATCTCCTTGCACTCGTCGGCGAGCACCACTCCGTCGGGAGTCTCCCTTACGAGAGGGATGAAGGGTCCGTCGATGCGCACATAGTAGTGGCCCTTGAAGATCTTGGTGTTCTGGAATGTGCCGTCGGGCATGCAGTAGAAATCGGGGTTATGCTCTACGTTGTCGCCCCAGCTGAGCTCGGTGAGGCGGACGCGGATGCCCTCGCTGCCCTGGTCGGTCAGAACGGGGTCGCCCGTCAGCACGTCTACCACTTCACCCTGTATTGTCTCTTCCGGCGCATCGTAGTTGTCCATCTCGAAGAGATCGCACGATGTCATTCCGAACATCATTGCCAATGCGGCCGCAAATATATGAAACTTTTTCATGTCGTATAGTCTGGATTTATTGTTAAATGTTGTTGTCTTTCATCAGCGGTTAGGCTGCTGATCGATGAAGGAGCTCTTTACGACCTCGCCTCCGGGTATCGGGAAGTAATAGTCGATCTGATTGTAGCTCAACTGTTTGTCCGACATATTCTGGAAGTGGGTATCGAAGAAGTACTTGCCGTTTGCTGTGCAGTAGAAGGGATAGAGGCCACGGAAGCGGTAGTTGTTGCTGTTGCTGAAGGAGTCCTTGTTGCGGATCTCGCCCCAGAAGCCGTCGCGTCCTTCGTAGTGCTGCACGCGCCAGCGGCGGATGTCCCACTTGGCCTGGTGCTCGAAAGCGAGCTCCTTGCGGCGTTCGCGGCGAACGATGTTGCGGCTCTCTTCATCGCCGGTCAGCGACTTGGTCAGCTGGTTGGCGCCTGCACGCTCGCGGATATCCCTGATGGCCTGGGTGGCCACGCCAAGCATATCGGTCCCGTCAGGAGAAGACACGCCAGCGATTGAAAGTTCTACTGCTGCTTCAGCTGCGTCGAGAAGCACCTCTGCATAGCGCATCAGGATATAGGGCTGGTCGCATACGCCTTCGCGGCCGCCACGGAAATCGGGATCAAGCCATTTGCGGGTGACGAGACCTGTCACGCCGCTCTCGCCCCAGCCTCTGTACGGGCCGCAAGGGCCTGTGGCGAGGTGGTCGTTGCCGTTGGCGTCTGCCACATATTTCACCTCTGTCGGCGAGTTGCTGAGCACGAGGTCGTCGCCATATCTTGATTCCGTGAAGCTCTGCGGAGCGTTGCCGTAGGAATAGTCGTTCATGAGGTGGGTCACGGGAAGAGTGCCTGTATACGAGCCGGCCCACATATCGACTGTGCCGTCGGCGAATTTATCGCCGGGGAAGATCACCTGGGCGCGCAGACGGGGTTCTGCGTTCTTGAAGAAATCGAGCGGTTTATCATACATAACGTATTCACCCTCCATGATATTGTCGCCGGTAGTCACTTTCAGCGTGCCGTCGGGATAGCGGTCGAAGCCGTCGAAGAGCTCCACGAAGTCGGCCGTCGGGCAGCTGCCGCAGCTGAGCGGCGAGTGGGCCGGATAGGAGAAGTTCATCATGTAGGGGCTGTTGTAGCCGTCATAGCCGTGGGTCAGCGTAGGATACTCATACTCCCTCACCCAGAGGTGCTCCGAGCTGTTGGCGTCGGCGAGCATGTCTACGAGGTTTTCAAACTGAGCGTTGGCGTCGTCGGCGCTCCACTTTGCTTTGTGGAGTGAGTATCTTCCTTCGCTGATGAGGGTCGAGGCGGCCTTGTATGCCTCCGCGAAGTAACGCTTTGAAGCGCTCTCCCAGCTATCGGGAGCGAAGCCCATCACGCGCACACCCGTCTTGGCGCCGAAACCTGTAAGGTTGCCGTCTACAGTCTGGTTGTATTTTGCCACTGAGCCTGCATAGAGCATTGCGCTCGATTTGTAGGCAAGCGCTACGCTGCGGTTGGCATATCCGCGCTTCACGCTCTGGTTGCCCATCAGTTCGATTGCCTTGTCGAAGTCGGCGAGGATCTGGTCCCAGGTCTCCTCCTCTGTCGAACGTGGCACTTCGAGCTCTTCATCGCCAGGATAGTTGATTACTTTGGTGACGAGGGGGATGCCGCCGTAGCGCATCGCCATCTGGGTGAAGATATATGCCCTCAGGAAGTAGGCATGGCCGAGATAGTCGTTGAATGCCACCGACGAGTAGTTGCCCTGATAGTTGGGAAGGTCTTCGATGAGGGTGTTGATCTTGCGGAGGGTAGTGAAAGCGGAGCCCCAGTACTGTTCCTCCTCTCCGGTGAAGGCTGCCACGATGCCGTCGCGGCCTACTGCCTCGCCGGTGCCTTCCACACCCTTCGATACGAGCCAGCCGTTGCGCTTGTGTCCTCTCTGGGGAAGGTATTTGAAGTCTTCAAGGGGAAGGTTGGAATAGATCTCCGCCATATAGATCTCCATGCCGGCGTCGTTGCTCAGCAGGTCGTCTTCCGTCATCATGCCTTTCGGCGCTATATCGAGCTCGGCGCAGGAAGCGAGAAGGCCGAGGCCGAGGATTGATGATAATATGATTTTTTTCATGTCGTTTCGTAATTGATGGTTAGAAGGAGAGGTTCACACCTAATGTATATGTTTGGTTGAGCGGGTAGAGACGGCCCTCGTCTGTATCGGGATGCTCCGGGTCAACGAATTTAACCTTTGTGAAAGTCAATGGGTTGTAGCAGTTGAAATAGAAGCGGATGGTATTGCCCTTAAGAAGCTTTGCCGGGAGCGTGTAGCCGAGCTCCACGCTCTTCAATCGCACGTAGTCGGTAGATACCCTGTTGAAGGTGGAGTTGCCCTTGGGGCCGCGGTCGCCGAAAGCGTAGTAGCCGCTTACCCATTCAGCTGAGGGATCATATACATCAGCGTTCGGATCCACTGTGTGCCATCTGTCGAGGAACTGCTTCAGCACGCCGCCGCCGTTCTGGCCGAAGAGGCGGTAGAGAGGCTCTTTGTATTCCATCGAGCCGAGGGCTGAACCCTGCCAGAGCATGTTGAAGTCGAAGTCTCTCCAGCTTACGTTGACATCGAGTGAGTAGTTTGTCCAGGGAGTCTGGTCGTAGGCAAAGGGGTGTTCGTCCTCGCCGTTGATCTCGCCGTCGCCGTTCCAGTCGAGGTATTTGTAGTCGCCGGGCAGTACGGTGCGCTCCGTGTATAGGGGATCGCTCCAGATCTCATACCAGTTCTGGTAGCGTCCGTTGCCTTCGTAGCCGAATTGAACGCCCTGGAAGCGGTTGTTGAGGTTGTCGTGGCGCCATCTGTCGTAGGAGTTGGCGTAAGGACCGTTCTGGACAGCCGTCATATACTTGTTGCGGGTGATGGAGAAGATGCCCTTGGCGTTCCAGCTCCAATCGCCTACGCTGTAGCGGTGAGTGAGCGATACCTCAAGACCGTAGTGACGGTCGGAGTTGACGTTCTCCAGCGGTGCTGTGGAGCCTACCACTGTCGGGAGGTCGCCTCCACGACGCTCGAAGAGGCCGGAACGGTTGCGTACGAAGTAGTCGATGCTTGCGCCGATGATGCCGTTGCGTGCTTCGAAGTCTACGCCGACGTTGAAGGTCTTGGATTTATACCAGCTCAGCAGTTCGTTGGGGATAGCCGAGGGGTCGGCTCCGTAGATATAGTTGCCGTCGAAGATGTAGCCGGGAGCGTAGCCGTTGAAGTTGCCGTTGTCCGATGCTGTACCGCCGCGGTAGGTATAGCCCTGAAGCCATTCGTAGTTGATCGAGCCGTCGTCGCCGAGCACGCCGTAGCTGGCTCTGAGCTTAAGCTGATTTACGAAACCGTTGATGTCGATTTTCTCTCTGAACCAGGGTTCGCTTGCGATGCGCCAGCCGGCAGATACGGAGGGGAAGAAGCCCCAGCGGTGGCCTTTGGCGAATTTGGATGATCCGTCGTAGCGGAACTGACCCTCGATGAGGTAGCGGCTGTCGAAGTCATATGTGACACGCGCGATGATGGCGCGGTTGCCGAAGTCGTAGAGGTCTCCAAGTCCGGTATTCATCGAGCCTACCTGACCTTCCTCGACGCCTGCGAGAAGATAGGGAGCGGTGAAGGCGAGGTCGCGGTATGCGTAGAAGTTGTCGCCGTGGCGGCTTGTGGATTCATAGCCCACTACTGCGCCTACGTTGTGGAGGTCGTTGAAAGTGCGGAGATAGTTGAGTGTGAACTGCACCATGAACTGAGACTTGTCGTAGAACTCACGGCGCATGTTGGATGGACTGGTCTCGGGGAATACCTTGGCGGTATATGAGCCGTCGGCCTCATTGTAGGCATACTGGGTGAATTCCTTCTTGAAGATCTCGTTGTTGTCGAGGGTGTAGTCGTAGCTTACGAGTGCCTTTCCAGAAAGTCCCTTCAAGGCCGGCGCCCATGTGCCGAAGTCAAGGTTGAGGGCTGCGCTCGACTGGAACATCTTCCTTCTGTTCTTGCGGTAGCCGGCATAGTCGCTGCTCATCATGGCCACTGTGTTGCGCTCCAGGTCAAGACCTGCGTAATTGAGCATGGTATGCTCCGGATCGGCGTAGGCGGGGTGAAGCACACCCTGGCTCCAGTAGTTGCGGATGATGTCGACAGAGCTGTACCATGGGGAGTTGCGGTCGTCGGCCATGCCTGAAAGGTTGATGTCGAGCTTCACGCCGTCCCAGATGGTGGTCTGGAGGTTGGTGCGGAGGTTGATCTTGTCGTAGTTGAGGTCGCCCGACTTGAACATACCTTCCTGATAGATGAAGCCGAAGCTTGCGAAGTATTTGGTGCGCTCGTTGCCGCCTGAAACGCTGATGTCGTGCTGCGTCTGCGGCGACCAGTCAGCGATCACCTCACCGTTCCAGTCGGTCTGAGTGCGGAGGCCGCTTGCGAAGGCGTCGAAATCCTCCTGTGTGTAGTAGAGCTGGCCGCCGTTGATGTTGGCGCGTCCCTTTTCGTTCCAAATGGTCATCGCATCGAATGCGTCGGCGAGCTCAGGCATCGATTTGGGTTTCTGGATAGTGAAAGAGCCGTTGTAGTTCACCTTGGCCTTGCCAACGCCGCCCTGCTTTGTAGTGACGAGGAGCACGCCGTTGGCGGCGCGTACGCCGTAGATGGCGGCGGCAGCGTCCTTAAGCACCGATACGTCGGCGATGTCGTTGGCGTTGATGCGCTGGAAATCCTCTACAGTGCGGGGCACTCCGTCGATTACTACGAGGGGCGAACCCATGCCGCGGATGTCGAAGTTATTGTTGTATGTTCCGGGTTCGGAGCTCTTCTGCCATACACGCACGCCGGGGATCTTACCGGTAAGCATGTTCTGCGGGTTCTCGTTGTTGGTCTTGATCATTGCGTCGCCCTTAAGCTCCGACACGGCGCCCGTGATAGAGCCTCTGCGCTGAACGCCGTAGCCCACTACCACTACCTCTTCGAGTGCTTCCGCATTGTCGCTGAGGGTGAAGTTGATGGTGGTGCGTCCCTTCACCGGTTCCTCAACGGCATTATATCCGATATAGCTGACCACGAGCACGTCGTTGGGATTGACAGAGAGCGTGTAGTTGCCGTCAAGGTCGGTCGAGGTTCCGTTGGTGGTGTTTTTCACCATTACTGTCGCTCCGATGAGCGGTTCGTTTTCTTTGTCAGTGACTGTTCCCCTTACGGTGATCGCTGACTGAGCGTATGCTGCCGACGGGAAGACCACTGCAAGCAGTGACATGACCGCCACAAACAAGGCGCAGTTGATTTTTAGTGTTCTGAACATATTGAAATGATGTTGATTAGATTATTTCTTTATAAGTGCATGGCTTGCAAGGATGGCGTATTCCGTTGCTGACGCGAAAGTGAACATCGCTTCGGTGTCGCACTTCGAGTGGTCGCGGTTCCAGCCTCCGAGGGGATTGACGGGGAGCATGTCGCCCTGAAGGAAATTGCCGTAGCCGTAGTCGAGGTTGTCCTGGAAAGCCTTCAGGCCGTCGGCGGCGGAAGCACACAGGGGATAAGCCTCGGCATAGCCTCTCATCAGCACGCAGTTAAACCATGGGCTAAAGCCCGTCAGCTCAAACGTGTAGTAGCCCTTGAGGCTTGCTCCGAGTTTCGCGAAGTAGGAGAAGCTCGAGGCAGTCAGTGCCTTCACGTCGTCGACATAGCCTCCTTCCGCTCCGGCCTCGGCCAGCGCGGCGGCTCCCGAAAGCATTGTGCCGGTGTTGTAGCTGTAGAAATTGCCAGTCGCTCCTGTGTCGCGGTTGTTCTTGCGGTAGCGCACTCCGTCTATTGTCTCGTAGCTCACGCCGCCATCGGCTCCGAGCATATCCCAGTAGACTCCTTTATCCTGGTTGAAGAGTTTCCGCTTCTGCCAGTCGTATACCTTCTTGGCCATCTTAAGGTAGTAGTCGGCCTTAGGCTCGGTCACTTCCTTGCGGCTGTTGTCGGCCTCTACGATCTTATACGTCACTTTGTCGCCCTTTCCCTTATAGATCTTACTCAGCGTTACGAGCGGATCGATGATCGGACCATTGCTGCAGGAATGCTTGGTGGTGTAGCCCGGGCCCCATGTGATGCCGCCGTTTTCGTTTCCGTTGCCGTCAAGGGTGCAGTCCCAGCCGTCGAGCACATAGGAAGCGAGATACTCGGCCTTCTCAAGATACTTTCCGCTGCCGGTCGCTTCATAGGCTTCCAGAAGTTCCCTTACGAGCCACTCCTGGTCGTCGTAGACATTCAGCACGCCGGTGACGTCGGCGCTGCCGGGGCTGCCGGCCCTGTTCACTGCATAGACCGTCCAGCTGTTGGTGCCCGTGTAGGAAGTAAGGTCGAAGGTGCCTGCGTAATACTCAAGATTGGTCACCAGGCTGTCAAGCAGTTTGGTGTATGTGTCCCAATACTCGTTGTAGAGGGCTGGCGATCCGCTCTCCTTGAGGTCCTTCATCGCCTTGAGGGTGGCGTTCACTGCCTCGATGGAGCTTGTATACATCCAGACGCTCCCGGTTTCGCTTGACTTCTTTCCGGTGAATGGATTGTAGTAGCGGGCCATCTGCATGCTCGATCCGTCGAAGTAATTGTCCATCGCGGCGTTGATGATCTTGATGGCGCGGAGCGTATTGGTCTCGGCTACAGAGCCGGGAGTAACTACTCCGGGAGTGTCCCCCTTGTTTTCTTCCGACGGTCCATTGGGATCGTCGGAAGAACAGGAGGCGGAACTCAATAGCAGAGACATGGCGAGCAATATGTTTGATGCTTTCATCTCAGAGTCCGTTTAGATGATTATTCGATATCGATTGCATTGAGGGTGAGCTTGTTCTCATCGCCGTTCTTCTCGCCGTTGTGGACACTGATGCAGATCATCACGTCCTGGCCGTCGAATTCAGAAAGGTCGTAGGTGAACTTGCAGTAGTCATCGCCGCTTCTGAACTTCCAGCAACCGTCTTCGGCTGCCGAAGCCTCCATCGCAGTGTTGGATGCGGGAGCCATGAAGTGGGCCTTGCAGTCCATTGTGATCGCTGTGAGCTTGAAGTAGGTGGCGTTATCTCCGAAGTTGCGGGTTGTGAGCGTCAGCTTGTTGTGGCCGGGAGCGATGGAATACTTCGCGTATACGTACTGCTCCGGTTCCTTGGTGTCGGGAGCCTCGTTGCCGCGGGTCTTGATCATGTAGCCTTCGTTGGCGAATACGTCCGGATCCTTGTGGAGCGGCATGTGGCTCCAGTAAGCCATTACGTGGCCTGCGCCGTGCCAGCTTCTATAGGCGTCGATATAGTTGTCGCGGTTGCCTCCTACGGGGCTTATGCCCGTGTAGTGTGTAAGGTCCTGAGGCATTGAAGAGCGCACCATCGATTCCGTCATGTGCCAGCCGGGAAGGTCGGCGATCTCAGTGCCGGGCATCCAGGTGTAGACCTCGCTCGGGTCGAAATATACATTGCTGAAGGCGAGGCGACGGAGCACGAGCTGGCGCCAGTAGTCGCCGGTCTCCATGCGGTAGTGGCCTACGGCTACCACTACTTCCTTACCCTCCCACGGAGAGAGGTCGAAGAATTCGCTGTAGTACGAGCCATTGTCGGCTACCCTTGTGTTGCCCACGTATTCCACTGTCGGATCAGCCTTGGTGAGGTCGATGATCTGTACGCCCCAGTAGCAGGGCGACTGGTGGGTGCGGAGCTGGATGGTCAAGTGGCTGTTGTCGGCGGTGATGAGCTTGCGGCCATATACGAATGTGTCGAAGTTCTTCTCGTCGGCGGGGTTCTTCTGGTCGTCTTCGCCGTTGCGGATGCGGAGTGTCGAACCTTCGTTCTGCTCCTCATAGTCGCCTGTCCAGGTTGCGAATGAGCCCATGTAGTCGCAAGCCCAGTCAAACATAGGATAAGCGTCGGCGTTGCGGCCACCCTTGTATTCGTTGTTGTACCATCTCGGAGCCTTGCGGAGGTCGTCGATCGTGAGGCCGCGGAGAAGTTCGACTGCGCCGAGGCGGGCATCATACACTACTACGCCGTCGACGAAATCATTGATGCCGATATTGGCGTTTACCGTGGGATATCCGGCCTTAGTGATGGTCAGGGTATAGTCTCTGAGCGCGAGTCCTGAGATCTCATAATAACCGTCGGCATCTGAAACCGCCGATTTGGTTGCGCTCACGCTTACCAATGCTCCTTCGAGAGGCTTGTCGCCGTTCTGGGCGTCTGTAAGGTGACCTTTGATCACTGCGTTGGCGAATGTCATCTGCACGTCTGCCGTAGCCATGCCTTTCGCGAACTTGGAGGGAACGAGAGTGATCGACACCTCCTCATATCCCTCTTTCGTGAAGCTCACGATCTGGCCCTGGCTGTGGAGGGGAATGTCGGAAAGCGTGAAGCCGCCGTCGCCTGAGGAGACAGTCGATTTCGTTGAAGACAGGTCGGTGACGGTCACTCCCGACAGCGGCTGGTTGTTTTCATCGGTAACTGTACCGCTTACAGTTCCGGAGCCTACCACTACATCGGTCAGGACATCGTCCTTGTCCGAACATCCGGTGGCGAAACAGGACAGCAGCACTACCAGCGCCGCCATTCCCAAACGATTGAAAAGTTTTGTTAATGCCATAAATTAATATGATGTTGGTTTTAAATTTCCTATCTGTATTGAATCTTTTAAACAATCTTCTTACCTTCAGTCTACCTTTGCTGAAACTCTTTACATCGAACCTAAAATAACCTAAATATTAACCTAAATAAACCTAATTGTATATTACCAAAAAACATCTTGTACTGTCATTGTCCTTACGTCGCCGCAATAGCTGATGGCTTCTTGCGTTGACGATGCAAAGTAAGCGTAAATTTTTCTTTTTCATGTATCCCGTCAACGCCTAAACTGTATGTATTCATTTCCGCATACACTTCTGGCACTATCCGACACACACTGAACATCAGCCACTTCGCTTCTCCCCAACCATTAACCACTAATCCTCAACCCTTACTCAATCCTAACCTTGATCTTTACCGGGAAATGATCCGAGGGCACGCGGCTCCTGTAGGCGTTGAGCTTAAGTTCCTCCGGGAAGTCCTTCGCATCATATTCCGCTTCCAGGTCGAGCGGCGTGCGGTAGGTGTCGGTAAGTACCCCGTATTTGTCTACCGTGATGTCGTCGGTCACGAAGATATGGTCGATGCGGCTGTCGGTGTAGCCATCGGTCTTCCAGCTGTTGAAGGTTCCGTTGGGAGCGTATACGAAACCCGCTGTCTTGAACGAGTCGGCAAGGAAATCCGAGGAGGATAGCACTGCATACATATCATGGGTCTGGTCTACGTTGAAGTCTCCTGTGAGGAATGTCGGCAGGTCAAGACCGATCTCGCGCATCTTGCGCTGTACGAGCAGAACGCTTTCCACTCGCGCCTTCGTGCCCACATGGTCGAGATGAAGGTTGAAGAACTGGAATATTTTTCCGCTGGCTATATGCCTGAACTTGCCCCATGAGCATATCCGCACGCATGCGGCGTCCCAGCCGAGTCCGGGCCTGTCGGGGGTCTCCGAAAGCCAGAAGTCGCCATGGTCTAAGAGTTCGAAGAGATGCGTGTCGTAAAAGATGGCGGAGTGCTCCCCTACGTTCTTCCCGTCTTCTCGCGCCACTCCTATGTATTCGAAACCGGGAAGAAGGGCCTTCAGGTCTTCAAGCTGGTTTTTGAAGCCTTCCTGAGTGCCGAAGATGTTGAATTCGTGGAAGCGGACGATGTCTGCTATCGCAGGGCAGCGTCGGCTCCAGACATCTCCCCGTATGGAGTCCTCCCTGTTCTGCTGGCGAAGATTGTAGGAGGCCACGTTAAACTCTGCGGTACGCGCCGAAAAAGCGGAGGTGATGACGCTTAGGAGCATCATCACCGTGATCATAATGTTTTTCCTGTTCATGACAGCGAGTTTAGAAGATCTATTTTTCCGTCGTTCACGAGTTTCACTATAAGTTCACCGAAGAGGGTGTTCTGCCAGGCAAACCATGGACGCGTGAAGTTGGATGCATCGTCCTTATGGAATGATTCATGCATGAATCCTGTGCCTGCGTCCGTATCGAGCAGCATCTGCACGCATTCCGCTATCTCCGCGTCGTCCTGGCTTGTGAAGGCCTTCATCATGATGCTCATCGGCCACACCATGTCATATCCGATATGCGGGCCTCCGATGCCCTCGCCTGCTGTACCCCTGAAGAAATAGGGATTGGATTCGCTCCATACAAAACGGCGCGTGTTCTGATAGATGGGATCGTTTACGTCCACATCGCAGAGATATGGCAGCGAGAGAAGGCTCGGTGCGTTGGAGTCGTCCATCAGATAGTGGTTTCCGAAGCCGTCTACCTCGAAAGCATATATCTCTCCATACATCGGATGCTTGTAAGTGGCATAGACCTTCAGGGCGTTGTCCACCTCGTCGGCCAGCCTGCGGCATTCCGCGCATTTCCTGCTGTCGTGGTTGACGCTGTCAAGTATCTCTGCTGCCTTGCGCAGGCATGAGACAGCGAAGAAGTTAGACGGCACGAGATACTGCAGCGTAGTGGCGTCGTCAGACGGCCGGAAACACGATACAATCAGTCCGCAGGGCTTCACGGGAGCGCCGAGGCCGTCGTTGTTGAGCGTGTCGAGGGCACGCTCGGTCTTACGCTGGAATTTGTATTTGCCCGGTCCCTCGTAGCGCTGCTGCTCCTTGAAGGTGGTAAGGATATTGTCCATGGCCATCAGCCACTCCTCGTCGAAGATGGAGTCGTCGCCCGTCACTTTCCAGTATTCATAGGCGAGCCTGATCGGATAGCAGAGCGAGTCGATCTCCCACTTGCGTTCATGCACGTCGGGGATCATGTCGGTCAGGTCGGTCATCCACTCCCCTCCTGTCGGGCCGTCGTTGAATGCGTTGGCATATGGATCGAGCAGTATGCATTTCAGCTGCCTGCGTATCACCCCTTCGAGCATGGCCTTGAGGGCGGCGTCTTCGTTGGCGAGCTGCACGTAGGGCCACACCTGGGCTCCCGAGTCGCGCAGCCACATGGCGTGGATGTCGCCGGTGTAGACGAATGTGTCGTTCTTGCCGTCGTCTCCTATGCGGTAGTGCACGGTGGTGTCGATGGTGTTCGGAAAACAGTTCTCAAACATCCATGCCAGTTTCTCATTCTTAAGCTGCTTCTTGATGCGCTTGATTTCATTCTCCACTGCGTCGGAGTGGAAGAGGCGCTCGCCCTGCGCCGGACGGCAGCTTGTCAGTCTGTAGGCATCGCTGCCTGCAGATACATTGTCGCGCGGACACTGTCCGGCGTTTCCGCTTGCGGCCGCTGTCGCTCCGGAAAGCAGCAGGGCGGCCATTGCAATCAACATTTTTCCCATATCTGAATTCATTGTTAGATCAGTTTAATCGATTGCAAAGTTAATCCTATGGTATATAATAAATGTAAACATGGCTGCCAGATACATTGTCATTTGCATCCTGGCAGCCATGTTTACGCTTTTGACACATTTCAGCACATCGCGGCGTGCCGGTCAATCCTTTGGTTTTCTGCTGTTTTCCAGCGAAGTGTCCTTCTTCACGTTGGCGTCCCTGTATGCTTTGGGCGTCATGCCGAAGCGCTTGTCGAATTCCTTGTAGAAATGAGAGCGGTTGGTGAATCCGCTTCTGTAGAGTATCTCCTGCACGGTGGCCGATGTGGTCAGCAGAAGCCGTGCGGCGTAACTGATGCGCTGGTATTTGATGAAGTCGTTGGGCGAAAGCTGCTCGAGCTCCTTAAACTTCCGGTAGAGGTTCCTGACGCTTATCTTCATATGGGCTGCCAGCTGCTCCGGGCCGAGCTCCTCGCTGTCGATGTTCTCTTCTATGAAGGCCGTTATCTGGTCGAGGAAGTCTTTGTCTTCCTTATGCAGCAGTTGCCCGTCGGTATATTCGTATGCGCTGGCCGATGTGGAATAGTATTCGCGTAGATGCTTTCTGTTCTCAAGCAGGCGTTTCGTCATCGCCACGAGATACTGCGTGCTGAACGGCTTGCCGATATATGCGTCAGCCCCCGACTCTATGCCCTCCACCTTCTCCTCATTGCGGTTCTTGGCCGAAAGGAGTATCAGCGGTATGTGCATCGTATGCTTGTTCTGCCTTATCATGCGGGTGAAGGTCACTCCGTCGGTTCCCGGCATCATGATGTCGGATATTATCAGGTCGGGAGGCGTCTGGCGTATCGATTCCACTGCCAGGTCGGCGGAATCCACCGCCTCTACGTCGAATTCCGACAGTGAGTCCTTAAGCAGGGTGAGTATGCCGCGGTTGTCGTCTACCACAAGTATCCTGCTTCTATCCCCCTTAGGCTCCGGCGTCGGTGGCTCTACGCCCTCGTCCATAGGCATCGCTTCCTGCTCCGCGGTTTCATTAGCATCCTTAGTAGTTCCCCCCATGTCTGCTGCGGGCGCGGATGCTTCTCCCGTGTTCTCCTCCGGGATCTGCAGCTTAGGCAGTGTCACTATGAATTCCGCATACTTCCCTACCTCGCTTTCTATCGCGATCCGGCCCTTGAGCATATCCACCATGCTGTGGCAGATTGCAAGGCCCAGGCCGTTGCGGGCCGAAAGCCCCTTCACAGCGTTCTCCTCGACGTTGTCGAGCACGCTGTAGCGGTTGAATATCTGCTTCTTATCATCCTCGCTGATGCCCTTGCCGGTATTGTAGACCGATAAGCGGAGTCTGTCGCCTTCCTCCCTGACTCCGATCCTTATCGTGCCTCCCGAGGGAGTGTATTTGAACGCGTTTGAGATGAGGTTGGTCATGATCTTCCTCACGCATCCGAAGTCGGTGGGCCATGCTATGGAGGGTTCTATTTCATCTATGAGCGTGACGTTGTTCCTGTCGGCAAGCTCGGAGAAGGAAGTGGATATGTCGGAGCAGAGCTCACTCATCCCCACTTCCGTCACTTTCAGCTTCTTATGCCCGGTCTCCATACGTCGGAAGTCGATCAGCTCCTGTATGAGGGTGTTCAGGCGCTCGGCATTCGTGCGCACAAGTCCTATGTACTTCTTTATGTAGTCGTCCGAGCCCGGATAGTTGGAGATTCTTTCGCAGGGGCCGTAGATCAGCGTCAGCGGCGTGCAGAACTCATGGGTGATGTTGGTGAAGAACTTAAGCTTCTCTTCATATACCTCTTCCCTGTGGCTGTGCTCGAGACGCTTCAGCTCCTCCTCCTGTTTCTGCTTCTGGCGGCGCAGATAGAGCCATACCCCGCATCCGATGGCAGCCAATATCATCAGCAGATAGACCATTTTCATGAATCCCGACAGATACCAGGGCGCGTTCACCTTGATGCTGATCATCCAGGGGTCGCTCTCCACTCCCGTAGCCTGATTCATGTAGCGCACCATAAGGTTGTAGGTGCCGTAGTTCATGCCGTTGAAGGATATGGTGGTCTCCGAAGCGTTGTTGATCCATGATTTGCCGTCGAGCGAATAGTAATACACATAGTTGGCGCCGTCTATAAAGTCAGGCACTCCTATCGTGATGGCGAAGTAGTTCTGGTCTGACGCAAGCTCAAGGCTGAGCTTTCCGTCTTTCGACTTCAGGTAGTCTTCAAGCGGCACGTCCTGTCCCGATATGGAGAGCCCGAGGAAGGATATCACCGGCATGTAAGGCTCCGGAGCCTTATATGTCTCATGCCTGTTGATGAAGGTCAGGCCGTTGATACCGCCGAATATCACGGTGCGGCCGCTGTCAAAGGCCGCGCCGTCGCTGTATTCCGTGACCGACAGGCCGTATTTCCTGCCGTAGGTCTTTCCGTTGCCAGATTCTGTATCGAATTTCACTATGCCTTCATTGGTCGAAAGCCAGATGCCCTCGTTCCCCGTCAGTATCATGTCATGGATGGTGTTGTTGGCAAAGCCGTCTTCTATGCCCGAGAATTGCTCCTCTCCCCCCGGCCACGATTTGATGAGTCCTTTCCCCGTTCCGAGCCATGTGACATCTCCGTTGACACGCGCTACGAACACGTCCTTTACTGCGTTCGTTCCGAAATCCTCCTTTATCACCGGCATTTCCGAAAGCTTCCCTTCATTTATCCTGAAGAGTCCCTTTCCCCTGTTGCAGAAGATAAGGGTGCCGTCGCCATCCGTCGTCATGGAGAAGAACTGGTTTGCCGAGCGGTGTCCTCCGTCGAGCGTATATACTTCCACGTCTTTCAGCAGAGGCGCATCATTGCTGCCCGATATGGAGGCTCGTATCACTCCCATGCCTAAGGTACACATCCAAAGCGTCGAGTCGTTTTCCTCATACACTCCGTGGATATACTTGATATCGGTGTCCATCCCGGCCTTATGAAGCTTATTGTCTTTATAGCTGTAGTAGTTCAGGCCATCGTCAGTTCCGATCCATAGCAACGGCCGGCGACTCCGGCTGAGTGCGAATACCGAGTTGTGGCAGAGCTCGCTGTTGGAGGAAGTGAAGAGATATCCGTTGCTCAGGCTTGCCCGGGGATTGAATTCGTTCATACCGGCTATCCTGAGGAGGCCGTCGCCTTTCGTGCCGAGCCACATGTTGCTGTATTCGTCTATGTAGACGGCCCTTACAGGATGCGATATCTTGTTGCCAAGCGCGTTGAAGTCATATGAGCGGATGCTGTAGCTGTCGTCCCAATACGTATAGACGCCCTGGCAGTCGGATCCTATCCACACTACGTCCTGGCCGCTGGATCCTTCCAGACAGAACACTCCTACATGGAGCCCTAAGTCAAGCGCAATATACTGGTTCCGCTCATCCAGCCCCACCCAGAGCACCCCGTCGGTACTGAACGAGACGAAGAAATTGCCCTGATGGTCATGCACCATATCGGAGATCCTGCCCCTCTCCGAAAGTTTTGCGGAGATATTGGTGATCACTTTTGCCTTTCCGTCAGGGCCTATCTCGCAGATGTCTCCCGTGCCAGATATAGCGAACACCTTTCCGTCAAATTCCTTTGCGAACCTTACCGACAGGTTTCCGTATTTCCTTTTAGCCGTCAGCCTCTCTCCGTCGGAGAGAGACGGTCCGTCGCCGTCGTAGACATATATCCCGTCGGTCGCCACGGCCCAGATGGATCCGTCGATGAAGGATAGGCAGCGTATGTCGGCCGATCGGCTGTCTATTCTTCCGAGCGATTGGAATTCCTGGCTTTTATCAGGATCGTATCTGTAGATATGAGCGTCTTCCGACAATACAAAGAGTTTGCCGTCCGGTCCGGTACACATGAGTTCCTGGCCGTGAAACTGAGGAAAGCTCTTTACTTTCCTCGATTTCCCCTCTACGAGGTCGAGGGCGTAATTGGTCAGTATCCACATGTCGCCGTTGTCGCCGTCGGTGATCTCCTCTATTATATTGCCCGAAAGTGTCTGTCCCGGATATAGCGACTGAAACGCGAAGATGGATGTGCCGTCGGCTATGTTGACGCCGTCACACGTGCCGATCCAGAGATAGCCGTTGCTGTCGCAGCATAGCGAAAGGATCGCGCTGTTCGAGAGTCCGTCGCCGCTTATGGTCTGCCTCATGTTGTAGGCGTTGGCACATGGCATCAGGCTGCAGAAAGTGATCCACAGCGCTGTCAGATATCTTAAGAAATTTCCTTTTGCAAGGCAACCGATCCGAACCGGGGAATCGGTGAAAATTCCATGATGTCTCATCGTCAGAATGCGTATAAGTTCTTCGGTGGTATTTTTTTCTTCTGCAAAATTACAAAAATTTTTTTTTCTTCCAAAACCACTTTGCCCGTTCTTAGTCCTTCCCGTGTGTCCGCCCGCGACAAATGTGTATGCATGCGTGCATCTCCACCTGATACTAACTTTTTGACAGCCATGATACCATTGAATGCCGGAATATCATGTAACTTTACGATACAAAACAAACGACAACTTTATTCTCATGAAAAGAATTTTCATCATTTCAGCACTGCTTTGCGCCGGTGTATCGCCGTCTATGGCGAAGATAGCCGACATGCGGTGCGAGTATCTGTCCGGCCCGATAGGCATCGATACCTCCAGCCCGAGACTGACCTGGCAACTTGACGGCATTCTTGATCCAGAGTCAGGATTGTCGGTGGAAGTGGCACGCAATCCCGGATTCAAGGATTCAAAAGTATTCAAGGCCGCCGGCTCCAACTCAGCTTTGATCAGGATAGACACCCTGCCGGGGGTAAGATATTATTGGCGCGTCGTGGGGAAAGACCACAAGGGAAAGACCCTGAAGTCAAAGACGGCACAGTTCGAAAGCGGAAAGTTCTCTCCGGCCCAGTGGTCGGCGCGATGGATCGGCGACGGGAAGGATATGGCCACCGAACAGGCACCCGTCTTCCGGAAGGAGTTTACGGTTGAAAAGTTGCCGAAAGAGGCGCGCACATATATAAGCGCCCTCGGCTACTACGACATGAGGATCAACGGCCGCCGCGTATCCGACCATCATATGGACCCTGGATTTACGTCCTACAGCCACCGCTCGCTATATGCCACCCACGACGTGACCCACCTCCTTAAGAAAGGTACCAATACCGTGGAGGTGACTCTCGGCAATGGTTTCGCCAACTGCCAGAGCCGCGACGCCTGGGGGCAGGAAAAGGCTCCTTGGCGCACAAGACCCATATTCATTTGCGAGATAATGGCCGACGGCAAGCTGTTGGCTGCCACCGACGCTACTTGGCTGGCTTCCGATAGTCCGGTAGCCTACAACAACCTTTACAGCGGAGAACATTACGATGCCCGTATCGCTCCGGGAAAATGGAACAATGCCGTGGTCTGCCCTTCCCCGAACAGGAAATTGAAATCGCAGTCCATGCCTGCCATACGCCCCGTAGCCGAGTATGATGCAAAGCTGCTGCGCTCTTTCGGCGATACGGTCCATGTCTTCGACGTAGGCCGCAACATAGCGGGAGTCTGTGCGCTTACCGTCTCGGGTGAGGAGGGAACCAGACTGGAACTTGCTCACGGCGAGCTCCTTAAATCAGACGGACGCCTCGAGTTGGGAAACCTCGACATATACTATCACCCCCTTAAGGAAGACGAGGCCTTTCAGACCGACCGCTACGTCATAGGGCGCTCGGGAGTATCCGAAACATATCAGCCTCAATTCACCTACCATGGCTTCCGCTATGTAGAGGTGAGGAGCACTCAACCGATTCCTGCATCCGACATTAAGCTTAAGGCCAAGATGATGCGCACGGACATCGCACGCAAAGGCCACTTCCGCTGCTCCAATCAGCTTCTCAACAGCATCTACGATGCTACTATGCTTACTTATGAAGACAACCTGCACTCCATACCTACAGATTGCCCTCAGCGCGAGAAAAACGGTTGGACAGCCGACGGACACGTCTCCATCGATCTCGGCCTTCTAAACTACGACGGTATTACCCTTTATGAGAAATGGATGGACGATTTCATCGACAATCAGCTCGAAAACGGCAACATTTCGGGTATCATCCCCTCTGCCGGATGGGGCTACGGCGATTCCCCCGGACCTGTTTGGGACGCGGGACTATTCATTATTCCCCTTGCCCTCTATGATTACTACGGCGATGACTCTACCATCCGGAAAATGTATCCCTCCATGCTGCGCTATATGCACTGGCTCAAGGCGCTTGAGAAGGAAGACGGCCTCCTCAACTGCGGCATAGGCGATTGGCTGCCGTATGAAACTCCGACTCCTACCGACTTCACTTCATCGCTCTACGCTTTCGCCGACTACAGTATGATGACGCGCATCTGCGGCATTCTCGGCGAAGACCCGTCTGAATGGAAGCGGAAGGCCGATGAAATGAAGGATCGCATCAATGCCCGGTGGTTTGACAAGGATAAGGCCCTATATGCCAATGGCTCGCAGGCGGCTCAGGCTATCGCCCTCTATTGGGGTGTCGTGCCTGAAGGCTACGGAGAAGCGGTGGCAGCCAACCTGAACGATATGGTCGCAGCCAACGGTTATGCCCTTGACTTCGGCCTTCTGGGAAGCAAAAGCGTGTTGCGCATGCTCACGCGCTACGGCTATCCCGAGACGGCCTACCGCATGGCCACACGCACCGACACCCCCTCTTGGGGAAACTGGATTGTAAATTGCGGCTACACTACACTGGCCGAGACCTGGACCCTGAGTCCGGAGTTTCGCGACGCTTCGCTCAATCACGCTTTCTTCGGAGATATTGCAGCCTGGATGACCAACGACATCGCCGGACTCAATACAGATCCGGCTCAGCCCGGGTTCAGAAACGTCGTCATACGCCCGACATTCATGGATGGACTCGACTGGGCGGAAGCGGAATACGACAGCGTGAAGGGTCATGTAGGCGTAAGATGGCAGCGTCGCGGCGACGGAAAGATAGAAGTGTCAGTGAAAGTGCCTTTCGGCTCCACGGCCACGGTCGACCTCAAGGGCCGTGTCGAGAACGTCGGGGCCGGCAGCCACACCTTCCTGATCTGACACTGAAAGAATAAAAGTAAAAGAATCCGCCGTGATGATCTGGTCATCACGGCGGATTCTTTAATTGAGATTCTTTCGCTTACTTCTCCCTGCTGAATGAGTAGGGGCGGGCGGCCTCTCCTACGCCGCGGCCTGTATTGGGCGATGAAACCATATCGTAGACTATTACGGCTCCAGACTCAAGATCGTTGTGGTCTATATAGTTGATGTCGTGGTTCTTGCCGTTGACCGTCATCTTGCCCACATATCGGTTGGCATCGCTGTTGTCAGGAGCTGATATGCTTACGGTGTTGCCGTTCTCAAGATTAAGCTTGACGTTCTTGAAGAGAGGAGCGCCGAGCACATACTCTCCGCTGCCCGGACATACGGGATAGAAACCGAGGGCTGAGAATACGTACCATGCCGAAGTCTGGCCGTTGTCTTCGTCGCCGCAGTAGCCGTCGGGGTTGGCGTTATACATGCGGTCCATCACTTCCCTCACCCAGTACTGCGCCTTCCAAGGCTCGTCGGCATAGTTGTAGAGATAGATCATGTGCTGTATCGGCTGGTTGCCGTGGGCGTAGTTGCCCATGTTCATGATCTGCATCTCGCGTATCTCATGGATCACTGAGTTGTAGTAGCTTTCGTCGAAGATCGGCGGCACTGTGAATACGGAGTCAAGCATTCCGGTGAAGGCCTTTTCGCCGCCCATAAGGTCGATGAGGCCCTGGGGGTCGTGGAATACCGACCAGGTGTAGTGCCAGGAGTTGCCCTCGGTGAAGGCGTCGCCCCATTTAAGGGGATTGAAGGGAGCCTGGAACTCACCGTTCTGGTTCTTGCCCCTCATAAGTTTTGTCTCGGGGTCGAAGAGGTTCTTGTAGTTATTGGCCCTCTTGGCAAACGGAGCGAGCTCTTTCTTCGACTTGCCGAGCTGCTTGCCGAGCTGATAGATACACCAGTCGTCGTATGCATACTCAAGCGTTCTTGCGGCATTCTCCTTGATGTCTACATCGTAGGGCACGTAGCCGAGCTTGTTGTAGTATTCATGGCCGAGGCGGCCGGTGGAAGGCACTGTCGGGTGAACGTTGTTCGCTCCGTTGACTACGGCCTCCCAGAGCACTTCGATGTCTTCAGCCGGCACTTTCACGCCTTTGAGCCAGGCATCTGCCACTACCGACGCGGAGTTATTGCCCACCATGCAGCCGCGATGGCCGGGGCTGGCCCATTCGGGAAGGAAGCCGCTCTCGCGGTAGGCGTTGGCAAGCCCCTCCTGCATCTTCTCGTTTTCCGAAGGATAAAGAAGGTTGAGCATGGGGAAGAGTGCGCGGAATGTATCCCAGAACCCGGTGTCGGTAAACATATAGCCGGGAAGCACCTCGCCGTTGTAGGGGCTGTAGTGCACGGGCTGTCCCTGAGCGTCGAACTCATAGAAGCTGCGCGGGAAAAGCACTGAGCGGTAGAGGCATGAGTAGAACGTACGCAGGCGGTCAAGATCCGTGTCCTCCACTTCGATGCGTCCGAGCACGTCGTCCCATCTTGCCTTTCCTTCAGCCTTGATACGGTCTAAGTTGCCGTCGCCGAGTTCCTTCATGTTGAGGGAGGCCTGCTCGGGGCTGATGAAGGAAGACGAAACCTTTGCATTGACCTTCTGGCCCTTCTTTGTCTTGAATCCCACGATCGCGCCGGCGTGGTCAGTCTCAGAAGCGGTCTGCCCCTGAAGTATCTCGCCGTCCTTCACTGCGGCGTAGTAAGTGAAGGGAGTATCGAATACGATTTCGAAATAGTTCTTGAAGTTGTCGGGCACTCCCCCGCTGTTCTTGGTGGTGTAGCCTATCACTTTGTTTTCGGAAGGTATCACCTTCACCATCGAGCCGTTGTCGAAGGGATCTATAACTATCGTGGAGAAATCGTTTTCAGGGAAGGTGAAGCGGAAGGCGGCCGCGCGCTCGGTAGGAGTTACTTCCGCCACCACGTCGTGGTCGGCAAGATACACCTTATAGTAATACGGACGTGCCTCCTCAGCTTTATGTGAAAACCAGCTTGCACGGGCGTCTTCGTCAAACACCACGTCTCCCGTCACCGGCATGAGGGCGAACTGGGCGTAGTCGTTGATCCAGGGGCTCGGCTGGTGGGTCTGCTTGATGCCGCGTATCTTGTCGGCGTCGTAGGTATAGGCCCATCCGTCGCCGCACTTGCCGGTCTGCGGGGTCCAGAAGTTCATGCCCCACGGAAGGGCCACTGCCGGATAGGTGTTGCCCGTGGAAAGCGAATGTTTCGACTGCGTGCCCACAAGGGTGCTGACGTAGTCGGAAGGAGAGTGCTCGGCGGCGGCCGCCGATGCGCCGGCCATCGTCAGCAGAGCCATCACGACGCCGGGCTTGATCAGTTTCTCAGTTAGTTTCATATTGGAATAACACTGTTGTTTGTATTTTTCCGTAAAATTACATATTTCAGGCGGTTTGTATTGTACATTCCTTTGCCAAATATGTATGCAGACGCCATAACATACCATTCTGGCACACTGACCGCATCGTTGTTAGCGATTTTTTTCTTTACTTTGCAGTGCAAAACACTCTAACACCATTTTTAGACATGAATCGATATCTCTTAGCTGCCGCCTGGCTCCCGCTCACCCTCATCGGAGGATGCGCCGCAGGACACAAGGCCGCTTCAAAATCTCTGGAATCCACATGGGAGGCCTACGACTCCTTCAATAAAGTCTATCTCGACTCCGCCAAGTATATATATAGGAATACCAACCGCGACGCGGCGGCTACCGACCGCTGGAACGGCGCTGCCGCCATTTGGTGCCAGCCGATGTATGCGGATATGGCGATGAATGCCGCCGCGCTCGCAGAAAAAGAGGGCGACAAAGAGCGTGCAGCCAAATACCGCGAACTGGCCCGGAACATCATTGAGGGAAACATACGCCACTACACAGGATTCGATTTCGACGACTCGAACACCACTACCGGATGGTTTATCTACGACGACATCCAGTGGTGGACCATCACTCTGGCCCGGGCTGCGGAGTTTTTCGACGACGACCGCTACCGCGACCTTGCTGAGAAAAGCTTCGCCCGCGTATGGTATGGCTCGCCCAAGGTAGGCGACACCGGTTCATATGCCGACCCTGACGCCGGACTCGGAGGCGGCATGTTCTGGCAGTGGCAGCCTCTGGAGCATCCCAAAGCCAATCAGGCAGCCGACGGAAAGATGTCGTGCATCAATTTCCCGTCGGTAGTGGCCGCAATGCTTCTCTATGATCTGGCCCCGGCAGAAAGGAAAGCCGATGCCGAGCCCGAAAAGTGGAGCAATCAATATGGCGACTTCTCCCGTCCCCGTTTCGAGACCAAGCAGCGCTACCTCGACATGGCGAAGGAGATCTACGACTGGAGCGTGAAGAACCTTACCGATTCCGTCACAGGAATGGTCCACGACAACCGTCACGGCGACAGTGTAGGCGGACACCCGCTCATCTACAACCAGGGCACTTTCATCGGAGCCTCCATGCTTCTCTATAAAGCCACCGGCGACTCACGCTATCTCGACCTTGCGCGCAAAGGCGCCGACTATTCCATCGACGTGATGAGCGCCGAACACGGATGCCTGCCCTGGGCCCACAACACAAACAATCCCTACGATCAGGGGAGCCTCGAGCAGGGTGTCTATCCCGCCATCTGGGTGCAGTATATGCGTCTGCTCGCCGATGAGGATAAGGATTCCGAAAAATACACCTCCTTTATTCAAAGGAATATTGAGGAAGGATGGAAAAACCGCGACGTGGAGTCGGGCATATGCGACGGAGAGGCATGGAGCGTCACTCCCTCCGACACCATCATCGGAAGCTACGCGGCTTCCTCCACTCCGGCACTCATGCTCCTCTTCCCCCCATCTAAGTAAACTTCAATTTCATCCATTCATAATCAAATCATGAAAAGACTAATCGGATGCATGATGGCCTGCTGCGCGCTTATTCCCGCAGCGGCCCAGACTGCGGATCTCTTCAATCCTTACAAAGATACCAAGCTGCGTCTCCCCTCCGTGCCCCTTGTGGTGTCGGATCCTTACTTCTCCATCTGGTCGCCATACGACAGACTGACCGACGGAGCTCCGGCTCATTGGGCGGCAAATGAAAAGCCCCTTGAGGGACTCCTCCGCGTAGACGGAACCACTTACCGCTTCATGGGTTCGAAAAACACCGTATTTGAAACTGTCGTGCCTATGGGTGCCGAACAGGCTTGGGACGGCGCCTACACCAACAGCGACCCGGGCAAAGGCTGGCAGAATCCTGATTTCAACGATGCTGCCTGGAAAAAGGGTAAAGGCGCTTTCGGCTCCGAGGGCAACAGCGGAATACACACCGATTGGCACGACGAAAACAGCGACCTCTACGTAAGAAGGGAGTTCAACCTGACTCCCGCCGATCTGAAGGGCGACCTTTACCTCGTGTTTTCCCACGACGATAACTTCGACATCTACATCAACGGCACCAAAGTCGCCCAGGGACCTGCCGAACTCGTGGAGAATACGAAACTCGAAATGACCGACGACATCAAGAAGCTCCTTCACCCCGGAAGAAACGTAATCGCTTCATACTGCCACAACAATACCGGTGGAGCACTGACCGATTTCGGAATCTACCGCAACATCGGTTTCGAGAATGAGAACATGCCCTTTGCCGTTCAGAACGATGTGGACGTGCTCGCTACCTCTACCTACTATTCCTTCACCTGCGGTCCGGTGGATCTTGAACTCGTATTCACGGCTCCGATGCTGATCGACGACTACGATCTCCTATCCTCGCCCATCAACTACATCTCCTATCAGGTGAAATCCACCGACGGCAAGGAACACGACATACAGCTGCTGCTCACCGCTTCCCCTCAGATAGCTCAGAACTCTCCGGCCCAGGCCACCCGCTCTTCCATGGTTGAGAAGGATGGAGTGAAGTATCTTAAGACAGGTACCGTAGAGCAGCCGATCCTCGCCAAGACAGGCGACCATATCTGCATCGACTGGGGATATTTCTATCTTCCCGGCATCAATGGCGAGGTGGCCCTAAATTCCGACGAGGCCATCAAGCATACTTTCATGAAGTCCGGCCGTCTCCCCGAAAGCGAGAAGGAAGTGGTTGCGTCTACGGCTCTCGAGCAGCCGCTCCTCGCCTACCTCCACAATTTCGGCAAGACCCGCGAGGCTTCAAGCTACACTCTCGTAGGATATGACGAGATCTTCGACATCGAATATTTCTATAAGCGCTACAAAGGCTACTGGACCCACGACGGCAGCGTGTCGATCTTCGATATGTTCAAGCGCCTCAACAATTCATATGCATCAATCATGAAGAGATGCAAGCAACTCGACGGGCGCATCTACGACGATGCCTTCAACGTAGGCGGCGAGAAATACGCCGAACTCCTTTCAGGCTCCTACCGGCATGTGATAGCGGCCCACAAGCTCTTCCAGGATGAAGACGGCACCCTCCTCTTCTTCTCGAAAGAGAATGACTCCAACGGGTGCGTGAATACCGTAGACCTCACATATCCCGAGGCGCCCCTCTTCCTTGTCTACAATCCCGAGCTGCAGAAGGCGATGATGACTTCAATCCTCGACTACAGCAAGTCCGGCCGGTGGACCAAGCCTTTCGCTGCCCACGACCTCGGGCAGTATCCGAAGGCCAACGGGCAGGTATACGGCGGCGACATGCCTCTTGAGGAGGCGGGAAACATGTTGACGCTCATCGCGATGTGCTGTAAGCTTGATGGAAACGCCAACTATGCGCTCCCCTATTGGGACATCCTCACTACCTGGGCCGACTATCTCGCGGAGAACGGTCAGGATCCCGAAAACCAGCTCTGTACGGATGACTTCGCAGGACACTGGGCCCACAACGCCAACCTTTCCATCAAGGCGATCATGGGCGTGGCCGGATATGCTGAGCTCGCTCTCCTGAAGGGTGACATGGCAGCCTATGAGAAATACAATGCGATAGCTAAGCAGATGGCAGAGAAGTGGGAAGCGGCTGCAGCAGAAGGCAATAAGAGCGACCGCCACTATCGCCTCGCTTTCGACAGAGACAACACATGGAGCCAGAAATACAATATCATATGGGATAAGCTTTGGAACACCGGCATCTTCCCCGCTCAGGTGATTCCGACAGAGGTGAACTACTATCTCACCAAGCAGAACCGATATGGCCTGCCGCTCGACATACGCAAAGACTACACCAAGAGCGACTGGATTCTCTGGACAGCGGCTCTTTCTCCCGACCGCAAGACCCTGGTGAAATTCATCGATCCCGTCTACGACTACGTCAATGAGACGGAGACACGTGTGCCTATCAGCGACTGGTATGACACCAAGACAGGCCGCAAGACAGGCTTCATGGCCCGCAGCGTAATCGGCGGTCACTGGATGCCCGTCCTCGCCGACAAACTTGCAAAATAAGCCACGTACATTATGGAAATAAAACGAATAGCCTTTCTCGACTATCTCAGAATATTCGCATGTTTTCTCGTCATGCTCGTGCATGCAAGTGAAAACTTCTATGGATCCGATTCAGGGGGCATGGCCGGCAATGTATCCTTCCTTGCCAATGAGTCCGATCGCTTCTGGGTGTCGCTCTACGATGG
>CAMWMK010000001.1 GCA_947175295.1 uncultured Porphyromonadaceae bacterium | reverse complement strand
GGCGGGAGGGTGCGGGTGGAGAGGACGGGGTGGACGAAGGTGTTGGCGTGGGAGTCCTTGTTGAGAAGGTAGATGTAGCGATAGGAAAGCGGGCTATGCACTTTCGGAGCGGAATTGACGATGTATATGCCTCTCGCATTCGCAAACTCAACTATGCCGCGGATGTTCTCCTCAGCCAGTTTTCCTATCTCGTCCATCATGCAGTGCAGACGAAACTCCTCGCCCTTGCGCTTGCCGCCCGAACGCTTCTTGAATACATTTATCAGCAGGATATTGATGATGGCCTTCACCAGAATATCCGTACCCTCTGAACCTACCATCTTCAGATTGTCGCTCCAGCCCGTATTGTTGCCGTTCTCATCCACACGTATCTTAAGCGAAAAATTGTCTGACAGAGTGATCTCATCAAGATCCTCATGCTCCTTCAATATCTCCGAAAGACGCTTCAGCCATTCCACAGCCTCAGCATTCCTGTCGGCCGCATCAAGAGTGGAAAAGAGATTGGCCTCCCCTATCTCCATACCGTTCTGACTCCAGAACTCATGGATATGCTGCAACGTCCTGATCACGGCGCTGTCACTGCGCGTAAGGCTAATCTCGATCTTGCGTATCACTCCCGCAAACTGCCTCTTGGCGCAGTCACGGTTCACCTCATTCACTACCTTCTGAATCTCCGACTCACGCTCCGCGAGAGTAGAATATTCACGGGAGATCAGACCAAGCACATCCTTATAGATGGAATTTGATACAGCCTGATAATCGCGGATCTTGTCATTATCCACAAACTCCCTGACACTCGTAGCAAACGCAAGATAATCAGCATCCGAGGCAAAACGGTCGGGGAAACCGAACGTATTGCGCGACGAGAACGGCTGCCGGAAGGCATTTACCTCCTTCTTAAGGGTTTCCACACCCTTGGCGATCTTACCCATAGTGTCATGTATGTTGCGGATTATCACGCGGCAACCATCGGCAGTAGCCAACGGCACCGCCTCCTTGATCCCTTCCGGAGCTGTAGGCGACCCGAGAAAATGACGTGCCTCCTCAAGATCCTGCCTGAGGGTATCCTTACGCTGCCGTAGACTCGAAAGCATTCCGGAAAGAGACGTCTCCTCCTCCTTCTTCTTGCCCAGCGCAGCCTCATGCTTCTCGGAAAGAGACTTGAGCTTCGCCTCCACGCTTTCCTTACTCGCCCTGAACTCATCAAGGCGGTCGATATATTCACGCCTGTCCTTACGGTATTCCACTATAATGGTACGGTTGGTATCTATTTCCCTAAGGCTCTCCTCCGTCTTTGCAAGACAGAGCCTCTTCTCCTTCACCATCTCAGTATCCACACCTTCATTCCTCAAGGCCTCCATAAGCCGATCTGCGAGGTTTTTCAGCTCCACCTCAAGGCTTCCCTTGCTTTTAGCCACATCCTCACGCTGACGCTCCTCCAAAATGGCACACTCCCTGCGCAGGGCATCCTCCTTCGACTTCCGGCTGCTTTCAAAAGCCTGACGGCTTTCTCGTATCTTAGTCTTTACGGCCAATATATTCTCTTTCGCCTTCAGCAGATCAGTCTTAAGGGATTCCATCTCTTCGTCGAGGCGCTTAAGAAGCCTGTCCTTCTCAGTCTTCGATTTTTCCCTGAGCTCGTTGAGTGCGAGCACAGCGCGGTCGATGCGTCGGGGAAGCATCATCATCGACCCCCTCACCGCATCCTTCTCCTTATTCACGGCATTGAGCTGCGCCATCAGGCGTGTCCTTGCCTTCTTTATCTCCTCCTCCTTCTCCTGCGTCTTTTCAGCCAGCGCGCGGCGCGCTGCATCCAGACGCTCCTGAAGAAGACCTATGCTTTCCCTTACCTGGAAAGGACTCCTCACCCTCACAGGAAGCTGCGAGAGATCGAGGTCCACACCGAAGAAGCTGCTGTCGCCATCTCCGAAAATCGACGACAGCGAAGGCGCGAGCTCCGTATTGTAGAGCACGCTCTCCTCATCCGCCACCCGTCCGATGGTATCCGTCCATCCAGGCTTGTTGGCCTCGAGCCATTCTATGAGCGAGCCCTTCGACCTGTCGAGCAGACGGGTCTCGGCAGCTATCTCACCCTCCAGATCCTCTGCCTGCTTCTTCAGCGGAGCAAGGATCTCCACATACTCCGCCTCGATCTTCAGGCGATCGGCCTCAATTGAGTTGGCGATCGCCTCGGCCTTGCTGGCCAACGCGCTCTCTCGGGCTTTCAGTTCCGTCTCCTCATGTCTGAGTCCGTCGAGAGCGCTCTCCGCCTTCCTGATCTCCTCCGTGTATGGAGCGGAAAGACCGGCCTCCTTGATCTGAATCTCCTTCTTATGGACATCATCCCTCAGACCGTCGAAGCGATTGCGGGCCCCCTCTTCCTCCTCATTCCACTTCTCAGTGTTGCCCTCTATCAGCAGATCGGTCTCCTTCCGCAATGCGGCAAGATCCTCATTGAGCCGTCGGTGACACTCGTTGATGCTTCTTTCAGCCTCCATCTCAAGGCGCGTATGCGCGTTTTTAGCCTCCTCTGCCAGCGATTTGAACCTCGACTCCACATCCCCGGCCTTCTTGACGAGGAGCTCTATCTCTGCCTTAAGGCGGTCGCGCTCAAGTTCCAGCTTACCCTTGTCTTCCTCCAGACGCAGCTTGGCCTCTATCTGCAATTCAGAGTAGTATTTCTGTCTTTCCACCGCATGCCTGATCTTCTCGGCCACTACCCCCTGCTCCCGGTTAAGGATATCCTTCCTATTGCCGTAGTCATCGCGCAGTTTCCTCAATTCCTCCTTTGTCACGGCCAGCTTAGCAGTAACCGCGTCGATCTCCTTATTGATGGCGGGCAAAGACTTCCCGGCATCGTCCATAGCGAAACACAGGTTGCCGGCAAGCTGCGAGAGATAGCTTCTGAAGCCATGGAGGGCATTGCCGGTCGAGATAAGGGCATTGGCTTTCTTCAGGGTGTCGTTCTCACCCCGGCGGTTTCTCTCCGACCATAGCCTCACGTCCTGATACTCCTCTGAGAAATGCGCGAGCTGACGCGCATAGCTCCTCAGATGTATGGAAGGCTCGGAGTCGCCCATCGACTGGATGATGGTCTCCTTTATGAACTGGGCATCTACCTTCTCGTTGAGGAATACGTTGGATATGATGCGCGGAAGATTATCGTATTTCACGCTGCGCAGCAGATAATAGCGCGAATACATACGCTGAAGTTTGGCGTGTGGATTGCCGTAGATTATATCGAGATATTCCCAATAGTTTGAGATGATGTTGCTGATGTCATATCCAGCCTGCTTCACACGCCGCCTCACTTCCGCCGGGTCGGTGGCCACGTTGCCGTCGGCGTCTATGAGCCACTCTTTGGAAAACGGACCATCGACAAACCTATATACGGCACGTGAGTTCTGCCGCGACACGATCACGGAAAACGGGCGGTCGCCGTCGCGCTCCACCTCATAGATGATATACGAACTGCTGTGGGGCAGATAGAACTGGTCGAATTTCTTCTGTCCCTGATTGCGGATGCCGAGGCGTGCGGGATTGGCGTTGTAGAAAAAGAGCATCGCCCTGAGCACGGCGCTTTTGCCCACACCCTGTGTGCCCGAGAAATGCACGTTGCCGTCTACCCTCACCTCCGCATACGGGATGTTGGCACTGTGGATGAATATAATCTTACTGAGCTGTCTCATCTTCTGTCTCTTCAAATGTTAGCATTCCTACGATTTCCTCCAGATATAGGAAAGCGTTGGTCACCTGATATTCCTCCGTGGTCTCATCTATCGTCTCGATGAATCCTGAGCGCACGAGTTCGTCAATCAAGCGTGCGGCGATCTCCGAAGGACGCTCCTTGTTTTCATACAGCGTCCCTACCTTCTCCTTCAGCTCGATGTCTATGTCGATGGCATGCTGGAGCCTGGAAAGGCGGAAGCGATAGCCCGGACTGAACACCGGTTCCCATGCCTTAAGGAAGTCGAGCACATCAATCCAGTGTCCGTATCGTTCGAGCTTCTTGGCGAGTTCCGTCCGGCTCTCCGCCCGGGAAAGATAGTAGTAGCCATCCCCCTCCTCAAGCACGAAACCGATGCTTTCGAAGAAGTCGGCATATTCCGCGTTGCACTCGTCGATGTCGCGGTGCATCTGCCGCTGCGATTCCGAGAGGCTGTCGCGTGATATGAAGTTGCCGCGTATAAGGCGGTCGTAGACCTGTTTGAGGTATTTCATTTTGCAGATAGGATTATTGGATAAGAGAGCATCTCGAAGTCGCGCCATTCCCCTGTGAATTCAAGGCGGTCGACGTAGCGCTGGGCTATCACGGTGTAGTGCACCAGCCTCTGCTCCAACGACTGAGGAAATTCGAACTCATGCTCCATGACGAATGAGAATAGGTCTTTCTCCGAAGCGAAGAATATTTCGGCCAGGGCATCCGGATCCACATACCGCTCTATCACCGGCTCGGCGTTAAGGTCGCCTTCGGTCAGCAGGCCCGGACCTTTGGTGTGGGTCCGTATGGTCTTGGCAATACTCTTGCGCGCATCGTCAAGGATCTCCGATCCGGCATCCGTCTGGCGGAGAAAAGAGAGCGACGGGCGCAGGGCCACAGGAGGCAACGGATCAAGGAAGAGATCCGTCTTCCCGTCAAGCACCGTATAGAGGTCGGTGGCCGACTTCCACAGAAACTGGTCTTTCAGCATCTTCAGCCGCCTTATCTTCTTGACCATCCGGTCCTGTCGGTCGATGCGGTGGAGATAGTCGCGTATTACGCTCTGCTGCTCTATGATGGCATGGCTCACTTCATTGAGCTCGATCCTTACGCTTATGATGAGAGCCGTAAGCTCCTCATCGGGAGCGAAATGCTCGAAAGTGGCGTTTTCATTGTCGAGAAGCTCCTGTGTGGAGTTGATAAGGCGGTTGATCTCGTCTATGTTCTTGAGATACTTCTGGAGTTTCTCCCGCTTGATATTGTAGTTCGGTTCATTCTTGAATGTATCGTCTACGTTGCGCTTCAGGTCTATGAGGTTGCGGGCCGATAGCTGCGCGATGCTGCGGAGCGAGCGCTTCACCTTTCTTATATACTTTATCTGGCGCAGCGGATTTTCGCGCTCCATCAGATAGAACTTGATGTTTTCCTTAAGCAGCTCGAGCTGGTCGGCTATCGCCGATCCTGTGATCTCCTCGTTGGCAAGGAGCACTTCCTCGAAAAACTGCAGGTAGGATTCCTCTATCTCCAACAGGTTGCCCTCCTCGCGGAGCACGCCGAACCCGGTCAGCACTGCAAGGCGCGACTCATCCGTCAGCGCAAGGGCGTCGTCGCGGGAAAAGTCGATGGACCGCCTATGCTGAAACATCTCCGATATCAGGCGCCGGTCCTGATAAAGGCGGGTGATGAGCTCGTTGATATTTCGAAATGTCTTCTGGATCATAGGCGCGAAAAGGATCATTGGGATTTCAGCCTGCAAAATTACTACAATTCCGCGAAACCACAAAATCTCACGCCCACGTAAGCGATAAAAAAACGCGCCCCGTGAGGGACGCGTTTAATTTGAACAGCTACTTATGAAATCAATGCTGAATGTATTTACGGCCGTTTTTGATTACGAGGCCCTTGTAGTCGGCCCCCACGCGGATACCCATGGGAGTATATGCGGGAGCATCATCCCCATCTACAGCGATGCCGTCAACGCCGTTCACATAGTCATCGCCGAAGAAGCCATCCGCATCGGAAATGCGGAAGCCGTTCAGTCTGACGGTTCCGGAGATGGAAGTGGGCACTATCTTCACAAACCGGGCCTCGGAATTGAGTTCCAGCTCTCCGCTGAAAGGCATGTCCTTCTCGGTGAGCACACGGATGGTGCGCCATGTCGGAGCGTCCTTCACGTCGGGATTGCGTGTCTCCTGAATCTTCAGGCGTACCGTAGCGCCCTCCTCCGCCGAAGCGTCGATGAAGATCTTCTTTGCGGTAGAGCCGAAATAAGCCATCACCTTGTCGCTGCTCGTAGCAGTGCGGAAAGCCACATAGTCGGCCGCGATCTCGCCGCCGTTGTCGCCTCCGCCTACCTGACACCAGTGGGGATAGTCGTTCTGAGCCGTCTGCACGAGTGCGCCTACAGTCTCAAACGGTGCTGTCTCATTGAATGGCGCGAAGTTGAGGGGGAGCTCGGCTGCGGCCTTGCCCCAGTGGGTCTCACCGCTTGCCTTAGCGGCGCCGAAGTCGCAGGTGGAGATCTTCACGTCGCCGATGAAGCTGCGTTCGCCGCTGAGGTCGGTCAGCATTCCTTCGGTGAAGCTGATGGTATATTCAGAGTTGGCGTCAAGCGCGTCGTAGGCGATGTTGAGTTTCTTTCCGGAAGCGGCGATCGCTATTTCCTCAAACTGATGGAGGCCTGCGATGGAGGCATCGCCGCTGTAGCGTACGTCCTGATTGAATGTAAGCGAGAGGGAGCCGTCGGTGTAGTCCACATTGTTGACGAGCGATCCGGCTGTCATCTCAAGGGGCTGCTCACCGCTTGAAGCCACATAGCGCTCTATGAGGATATCGTTGACGTTGATCTTCTTGCCGTTGGCGTCGAAGCGGAACTTCACCGGACCGGAATTGGTGTAGGTGGCCGTAAACTTGTAGACCCTCTTCGCAGCGCCGGCCACGAGGTCGGTCGTCGTCTCCTGTCCTCCGGCTATAGTATGTAGCTTAGTGGTCTTGGCCGACTTGTCGGGGTTGCCGAGATATAGCGTCACCACGCACGGGCCCGTCACTTCCGGAGTCTCGATGTAGCCGCCTGCCTTGGTGGTATAGAACTGCACGCAGCGGTTTGAAGCGCCGCGGTCATCCTCCGATGCAGGACCGTAGTCTTTCGAGAGATCGTCGGAGTTGTTGGCGCCGCTCATCGCTATGATTCGGAGCGATTCCTCGCCTGAGCCGATCGTCATGCCGTTGAACTCAACAGCCGTATTGGCGGCATTGATGATGTTGGTGTTGTCGCCGATCTCCGCGTATTTCAGTCCGTACTCCTCAGGCTGGGTGTTGAAGTCGGCATAGAACAGCACGCCTCCGGCGGAAGCCGTGAAGTGCCATACCGGTCCTTCGGTAGTGCCGATCTCATTGACGGCATCCACACGCCAGTAGTAGGTCTTGTCGGCGGCAAGTTCCTTGCAGGTCCATTCGGTAGCCGTGAGTCCCTCTGCCACTTTGTCCATGCCCGCGGCGTCAGTGCCGAGATACATCGTGTAGGTCACGTCGCCGCCATAGGTCTTCGCTCCCGCGGTCCAGGTGAAGGTGAGGCCTCCGGCTACTCCTTCCCTCGCGCCGGGAGCCGGGAACGGATCCGACACAGCGTTCGGAGCTGACGGATCGCCGATAGTCTCGGTCGCAACCGTCTCGGTGTAGTCGGAAGCAAGTCCGTCTTCCCCTACGGAACGCACGCGCACCCAGTAGGCCGTCACCGGAGTTAGCCCTGTCAGCGTAGCCTCCGTAGCGCCGGCTGCGGCTGCGGCAGCCTTGGTGAAGTTCGTGCCGTCGGTAGAGATTTCGATTTCAAAACCGTTAGCGGTGTTCTTGTTCAGGTCCCAGGAAAGGGAAAGCGATTCCTTCTGCTGGGCTGTCACCGTGAGGTTGACGGGCTTCTTGATATAGGGATATGGAGCGTCGATGGAGTGTGAGTAAGCCTCGATGTTGGTGTATCCGTCGGCGTTTATAGCCACTGCATCGGAGGGATCGTTGGGGTTGAGTCCGTTGGCTGTCTCCCATGCGTCGGGCATTCCGTCGCCGTCGGAGTCGAGAGGCTTCACGCCGCCCGAGATCACACCGGTGCCCTTATGTGGCAGCTGCTTTACGCTCGTGATGCCGTTCTTGGTGCCTCCGGTTCCGTAGGTCAGGAGTTCGTCGATGAGGTATTGGTCCACTTCATCGTAGGCCGGGAGGGAGGGACCGACATTCTTAGCCATCCATTCGAGCGCCTCGGCGGCCGTCATCTTGTTGGCGATCGGCGGTATGAGCTGCACCTGCTCCGATGCCGTGGCGTTGTATTCGGTGATATTGGCGTTAAGCGCGTCGAGCGACTCGAACCATGTGGAGTAAGGCGCCGTACCGTTCTGAGCGCCCTTCATCTCCTCTACGGTCATCTCGTGGCCGTTGACCACACCGTCTTTGTTTTCGTCATAGTAGTTGCCGGCGCCGTAGTAGCGGAAGCTCTTGATGCCGCGTGTAAATGGATCACACGCCCCACTCCAGGGACCGCGCATGAAGTAGTTGTTCTCGATGTCCGCCCAGGAGTCGCCCTCCGAGTCGCTCATGATGTAGCATCCTCCCTCTCCCCAGTTGTAGACCACATTGTTGACATACTGGTTGAGGCCCTTCACCTTCGGGTTGCGGGTCTTGTTCTCTATATATAGGTTTCGGTAGAGGGTCACGCCGCCGATGGTCTGTATGAGACCTCCGCAGGAATGCGACTGCAAGCCCTGGCCGATGATTGAGTTCTGGATAGTGATGTTGGCCGGGCGTTTGTTCTTATTGTCCCAGCTTACGGAGAAGTTCTCGTCCTTGCCCCATAGCACCGAGAGATGGTCGAAGATCATGTCGGTGCCGTTGGCCACGCCGCAAGCGTCAGCGCCGCTCGTGCCGGAATCGCCCATACGGAAGCGGATGTAGCGCACGATAAGGTTGTCGGCGCCGGAGAACGACACGCGGTCGCCGTAGATCTGCACGCCCTCTCCGGGAGCGGTCTGGCCAAGGATGGTGTTGTTGCCCTTCACTACGAGAGGGCTCTTGATGTTGATGATGCCTGCTACGTCGAAGACGATGATGCGGCCCGATTTGCTTACGGCGTCGCGGAATGAGCCGGCGCCGCTGTCGTCGAGGGTGGTCACATGATACACCTCGGGATTCTGCACCGCGCGGGCTCCGAGCGTATAGCGGCCGAAGCCTTCGGCTCCCGGGAAGGCGAGTACGCCTGTGTCGGCGGCCGAGACTCCCGCTGCAAGAGCGAGAGAGCATGTGCCCAACGCGACTTTCTTAAATGAATTCATGATTAGTCGGAAATATTATGGTTAGGAATAAAAAAGACGCGATATATCGCTCACCCCCTTGCGCGGGGAAGGAGGATATATCGCGTCCTATGATTAAGAGTGATAATGATTACTTCTGAACGAACTTCTTGCCGTTCTTGATCACGAGACCCTTGTAGTTCTCGTCTACCTGAACGCCGAAGAGATTGTAAGTCTTAGCGTCTGCAGCCTCTACAGCCACGCCTTCAACGGCATTGACACCAGCCTCGCCTTCGATGCGCACGTGCATGAGGTTGAGCTGCGAGTTGTTTGCGCCAACACGGAAGACAACATTCTTACCTGTAGCGTCGAGTGTGATGGGGTCGAGCTTGTAGTAACGCTTGTTTGCGGGATCAGCCTTAGAGAGGATGATGGTCTCACCTGCGACGCCGTCGATAACGGGAGTCACTGCTACCTCGAGAATATTATCCGGATTAGCAGTACCGCCAAGGTTAGTGCCGGCCCATACGGTCACAGTCACGTTGCCTGTAACAGCAGGATACTGGAAATAAGCGTCACCGCGGGATACGATGCCCTTGTCACCGAGGCGAGTAAACTGAACGCCGTTCTTGGTAGACACCCAGTCATCCTCCACAGCTGCATCGTAGTCCTTGTCTTCCCAAGCCTCTTCAGAACCCCAACCTGGCATGAAGATCATACGGGGCATACCCTTCTCGCCCCATGAGAGGAACGGATAGTTGTAGTTCTCTTCAGGCATGGCCTCAATCTCCTCATCACCGCCGATATAGGGATCTGCGGAAACAGTATAGATACCTCCGTCGAGCATGGAGATGCCTACACCGAGGTCGACTTTACCCTTCTCCTCTCCTTCCGGAACGTTGAGTACCGGAATTGCCCAGAGATCTGGCAACGCCACGCCATATTTGTTTACGAGCTCGAAGTTACCGGGATGATAGTAGTCGGATGTCTCGTCATTCAGCATACCGATAAAAGGAAACGCAGCATTGTCGGTGTAGTTGAAGCCATAGTCGAACACCTCTGCGTTAGCTGCGCATGCACAAGCGACGGCAGCTGCGAAAAGTAGAGATTTTTTCATAAAAGAATGAAAACTGTTAAAAAGGTTTAGATAATAATTATTGTATTTTTTATGGTCATCCATTGCGGAAGGAAGTCCTTCCGCAATGGATCTATTACGGATCAATATCATTCTCCAAGTCCGGAATATCCGGGATAGCCTGGAAGCTGGGTCAGACGCGGATTGTCGACAAGCGGGTGACCGGCTGCCTGATTAGCAAACGGACTGAGTTCGGATTTATTGTGTTCGTAGCCGAAATAAAGTCCAAACGGGCCGTCGATCCAGTCGGGATACTTGTCTTTGTTCTCAGCGAAGCCTGTCGGCTTCTGAGCGATGGTGTTGCCGAGAAGTATCTGGTTGTTATCACCTCCCATCTTGAACCCACCGGCGATGCGGCCGTTCTTATTGTAGGAGTTGTCCCAGGCCAGGAACATGTTCTGCACATACCATGTCGCAGTAGCGTCCTTGCCATGAGCTGCGGCGATCTTCCTGAGGTCTTCCACGAGCTGGTCTTTTTTTGCGCCCGTAGTAGGAATCGATTTAATGTCCACCACTGCTATTTCCTCGGGGTCTGTAAGGTCGATATAGTCGAGACCAAGGAAAGTAGTGCCGTATTTGTTCTCGTCTTTAGTAAACTTGTAGAGACGGAATACGGAAGTGCCGGCATACTGCCCTTCACGCTTGGAGAGGTCCTTGAGGGCCTGCTGGTTTTTCTTCACCTCGCGGTCAAGAAGGTTCATGCGCACGAGGTCGGTACGTAGAAGGAACTCATCAGAAAGCTCCCACATACGCTCCTGGAGAAGCGCGTCCTGGAAATCGTCCTGTCCGGCGGGTATGGGCATCGAACCGATACCGGCACGGTCGCGCACCTTCTGCAGAGCTTCGCGGGCCTCAGCTGTAGGACCGTTGTGGAGGAAGTTCTGGGTCTCTGCATACATCAGAAGGACGTCGGAATAGCGCAGCATGGGGATGTTGACATTACGCTTGGCAGCCGCATTAGGCTCGATCTGCCATTGGATGCGGTATTTACCGCTGCAGACCGACGAGTAGGTGGTTCCGGCGTTGGCTACTTCGGCATCGGTAGTGTTGCCGAGGGCACGGGGATTGTAGGTGCAGCAGGTCACGTCACGACGTGTGTCGGCTTCGTCAAACGACAGGTAATAGGTCGGGAGCTTCGCCTGAAGGGCGCGGCGCTGGCCGTAGATGGCATACTGGCTTCCGCCGGGAGTGCCTACATAGACACCGAGAGTGGTGTTGCCTACGTTTTCACCGAGGCGTGCGATGCTCCACATCATTTCCTGCGACACCTCGCCAAACTGGCGCTGACAGAAATTATAGAAGAGCTTCTGGAAGCCAGACATAGTGTTATCGCTCTGGATGAGGGAGTTCTCGTTGCGGCTGATGACAGAAGCGAGGGCATCGTCGGCGATCTTGTAGATCTCGCGGATGCGGGCCTCGTCGTCGCGGCGTGCCATATGGAGCGATGCAGGGTCGTTGGTCTCAAGGTTCCAGCGTAGCGACCATCCGGCCGCATGCAGGCAGATTCGTGCCAGGATTCCGGCCGCGCTATTGCGTGTGATGCGTTCGGTGTAGCCTGCTTCGCTCTGCCAGGGGAGATCGTCCATCGTCTCCACCATCTCATCGATGATGAAATCGTAGATTTTGTCGCGGTCGTAGCGGGTGGGATATATCACGTCTTCGGCATACATGTCGCGAATCTCGAGCGGCTCGGTATTGAAGGGGACGTCACCGAAGAGGCGGATGAGGTTGAAGTAGAGGAACGCCCGGAGGCATACAGTCTCGGCGATAAGGGCCTTGACCTTCGGAGTCTGCTCCATCTGACGCATGCGGTAGAGAGCGAGGTTGCAGGCCTCGATCTTCTTGTAGCTCTCGCCGTAGGTAGAGCCGAACACGTATGGAGCCGTCGGGTCGTAGCCGTAGTTGGAGATATAGTGTTTGTTGCCTTCGAAAGCGTCTTCAGCGGCGATAGTGGTCATTTCGCCTGTATTGGCCTGGCGGTAGAACTCCTCGTGCACGAGGCCGCCATATATGCCCTGAACGAAAATATCGGCGTTGTGCTCATCGCGGAAGGCGAAGTCGGTGTCATCCTTGGTGTAGGAAGGGAGGTCGAGCGTGTCCTCGCATGAAGTGAGAAGCATCGATCCGCCGCCTATCAGCGCAACAGCCGCCATGAAGGAACGCACCAGTTGGAATTTATGTCTTTTCATTTGAGATAGTCGTTAATTGATGGTTATCCGTTAGAACGAAAGGTTGAGGCCGACCACAAAGCTGCGGGAAGCGGGATATGCGCGGGAGTCGAAGCCCGGAGTACAGATCACGTCGCTGTTTGACGAGGAGACGTTGGGGTCGTAGCCTGAATACTTAGTGAATGTATAGAGGTTGTTGGCTGTGAAGTAGAGGCGGCACTTGCTGATGCATGCCTTCTTCATCCACTTTTCAGGGAATGTGTAGCCGAGTGTCAGCTGTGAGATTCGGAGGTAGCTGCCATCCTCTACGAAGTAAGACGACGGATAGATGATGTTGGAGGAGTTGCCTTCCGTCAGCGACCACAGGCGGGAGTTCTCATCGGGGTTGAGGGCTTTGAGGCGTTCGAGCGATGTAGCCTGCTGGCCGGTAGCCGGATCGATAAGGCGGTAGTAGTTGCTACCGAAGTCGTTCAGCGTATTCTGGAAAGGACCGTAAGGGCTGAGGGCCTGGGCTGTAGCATTGTAGATATCATTGCCGATCGAGAAGTTCATGAAGAGGTTCAGGTCGAAGCCCTTAAAGTAGAACTGGTTGCCGAAGCCTCCGATGCAGAGGGGCGTACCGTTGCCTATCTTCACGAGCTGCTTGGTAAACTGCGGGTCGTTCGGGTCGTCATTGTCTGCTGCGAACTTCATGTCGCCGGGCTGTGCTGTTCCGCCGAAAGGCTTCACCACGCCGTCCTTGAGTGTGTAAGAACCGTCTGCGTTCTGGATGAAGTCGTCGGTAGTGTAGAGGCCCTCATACTTGTAGCCATACATATCGCCAAGCATCTGCCCTACTGCTGCGTAGTAAGTCACCTGGCCTTCGAGCGAGCTTCCGGCGTTGAACGTCTTGTATGTAAGGTCGTTGTTGAGGGCGATCACTTTCGAGCGATTGAATGAGAGGTTGAGGGTGGTCGTCCATTGGAAGTCACGGTTAGTGATGTTGACGGTATTGAGGGCGATTTCCCAACCGCGGTTACGCATCTTGCCTACGTTCTGCATCTGCTTGCTGTAGCCTGTAGTGGTAGGGATGGTCGACGACATAAGCATGTCGGAAATCTGGTTGTTATACCAGTCTACGCCTAAGTTGATGCGGCCGTTGAAGAAGCCCATGTCAAGACCGATGTTTGTAGCATGCAGTGTCTCCCATTTCAGCTTCGGGTTGCCGAGCTCAGCGGAGAGGTTGAATGAGGGATTCTGCTCGTTGTTGTCCATCGGGTAGTTGCCGAGGGTAACGGCGGTTGTATAGAGGTTGTCGCTGATGCCGTTGTTACCGGTCACGCCGTAGCCGGCGCGGAGCTTAAGGTTGCTCAACACGTTTACGATGTTGTTTTCCTCGAAGAATTTTTCCTGTGAGATGCGCCATGCGCCCGACACTGAAGGGAAGCAGCCCCACTTGTTGCCCTTTGCGAATTTGGAGCTACCGTCACCACGTACAGTGGCGGTCAGGATATAGCGGCTGTCGTAGGTATAGGAAGCGCGTCCGAAGAAGGAGAGCATGTTGCTGTGGGAATGGCTTGTCGACTTGGAAGACACTTCAGCGGTGTTGATGTAGTCGAGGCCGTGGTTCGGGTTGGGGAATTTCTTCATGCTGAGGCTGACTCCCTCGCTTTCGCTGTAGGAGTATTCCTGACCGAGCATTACAGTGAGGTCGTGAACATCGTTGAAGGTATTCTGGAAAGTCAGGGTGTTGGCGATATGGAAGTTGTAGCCTTCCGAAGTGCCGATTGAGCCGGACATACCGGTATTCAGGGGGTCGAGGAGATATCCTGTACCGTTCGGGCCTGCAAAGGAGGTAGATTTACCCCATTTTGTCACGTAGTTGCCCGAAGTGCGCCATGTGAAGTGTTTTGCGAAGTCAACTGTCACGCCACCGTTGAGTTCGAGGCGGCGGCTGCGGTTGGTGCTTGTAGCGGCTTCGTTCTGCACGAGCTGGTTGGTAGCGGAGTAAAGAGAAGTCATCGTACGGAAATCTCCCAGGGTCTGGGTGTAGAGGAGTTCGTCGCGGGTGAACATCGTACCGCCGTTGATCGGGTATTTCACGAGGTCGTCGAGACCGTCAAACTTACCGCCGCCGTGAGTGGATGCACCGTAGAAGAAAGCCGAGAAGTCGAGTTTCACGCCCTTGAAGAGCTCGGTGTTGATTTTGGCGCGGAGAGAGTTGCGGGTATAGTCGTGGTTTGCGAGAAGACCGTTGTTCTTCACGAAGTTGTAGGAGATGAGGTATTTGGTCTTGTCGTTGCCGCCGGATACTGAGAGGCTGTGGTTCTGTGTAACGGCTGAACCGCCGAAACCTTCCTCCTGCATGTCGAGGGCGTAGGAATCGCCGTAGCGTGAAGCCATGCGGTCGTAGACGCCGGTGTAGAATGCGGGGTCGTTGGCATAGTCGAAGTTGTCGTCATACACCTGGGTGAAGAGGCCGTAGTTGTTGCGCAGGGCTATGAGCTCATACTGATACTGGGCGTAACCGAGGGCGTTGTCCATCACGTCAAGTTTCTTGGGCAGCACGTCGAACGATACGAAACCGTTATAGTCGATCTTGGTCTTTCCGGAAGCGGCCGACTTGGTGGTGATCACCACGATACCGTTTGAACCGCGGGCACCGTAGATGGCTGTGGATGAGGCGTCCTTGAGCACGTCGATTGTCTCGATATCGTTGACGTCGATGTTGGAGAGGGCGTTGTCCATGGGGAAACCGTCGACGATGTAGAGGGGTTCGGTAGACTGTGTGAGTGATGTACCGCCACGGATAGTGACGTTGACTCCGGCACCCGGCGCGCCGCTCTGCGACACGATGTTGATACCGGCAGCCTTACCCTGGAGGGCCTGGGCAGCAGAAGTGGCGGGCACTTTTGCGAGTTCGGCTCCTGACACTGAGGAGACTGCGCCTGTAAGGTCTTTTTTCTTGACCGTACCGTAGCCGATCGCTACGACTTCATCAAGCATAGTGGAGCTTGACTTGAGGGTCACGTCGATTTTCTTCTGGCCGTTGACAGCCACTTCCTTGCTGTCGCATCCGATGTAGGAGAAGACGAGGGTGGCCTTTGAGGGCACGGAGATGGAGTAATTGCCGTCGAGGTCGGCAGCGACACCGTTGTTGGTGCCTTTCTGCACGATAGTGGCTCCGATTAGTGGCTCGCCCGTGTCATCGAGCACCGTGCCGGTGACTGTGATGTTCTGGGCGTAGGCCGAGACTGAAAAGATCATGGCAAGCAGCATGGCGAGCCAATGACGCGTTTTCTGACTTAATTTCATACACGCAGGTTTAGATCGATTATTATTTAGATATTAAGTTTCAAAGTATTGAAATCACATCCTGATGGCAGAAAGACATACTTTTTTGATAGCGGAGCGTAATGATACTCTATATCAATGACAAAAGTATGTCTTCGAAAAATTTTTACAAAATTAGGAAAAAATATAAAAACATGGGGATATTTAACATAGATTAACATGCTTTGCGTCGGACGACCGGGGCCTCACGCAAAGGACGCAAAGGGGGTGGGGGCGCCGGGGAAAGTATTAATTTTCGGCTGCGCGGTATGGGGGGATTATCCTGAATTCCAGGCCCCGATTCTCTTTACTCTCACTGAAGTTGGCGCCGATGAGGTAAAGTTTCCGTCCGTCAAGCGCGTAGCGGCCTGCATAGTCACGGTCGTATATCTGCGACATGGCCTCACCCACTGTCTTATTGTATTTGAATTCGAATACGTATATGTAGCGCGTGGTGAGGACCTCGATGTCTGACCGGCCCTTATAGCCGTGATGTTCGGCGATGGCCTGCGTGCCGCACAGAACGGCCATCAGGTAGGTGACGGCACGATAGGTCGATTCCCGGTGGTCTTCTCCCGGCAGGTCCTTTAGCAGCGTCCCTAACCGCTCCATGAAATCATGCGGACGGCCTTCGAACAGGTCCTCCTTGAATTTCATGAAGCCTAATGGACTGAACGGGTCGCTGACAGCGGGGGCATAAAGAGGCAACAGCTGACGGTAGAAGCCGATCTCTACCTCACGGTTGGGGAAGCGCATCCGGTATACATTCATGTCGCTGTCGTACTCCCCTATGGTAAGGTAGCCCGTCTGAAACATAAGAGGGATGGGATTGCGGTCGTTGAGACCTACGGCAATCAACTCCTCCCGAGTGCACATCTGGCCGTTGATGTCAGGCGGGAACATACCGAGGGCGCGCACACGGCGCGCGAGGAACGTCGGGGTGCCTGTTTCGAACCAGTACGGATCTATGCGTTTGCCATTCAATGCCTTGAGGAGACTGAACGGATTATAGAGCCGCGATCCCTCGTCGGCGAAGAGGTAGCCGTCATAGTAGCCACGCAATACCTTCAGGGTTGATTCGAAATCCTCACCGCGTTTTTCTGCGAGCGCCATTATGCCAGGGCCGAGATTATCGATCAGCTCACGTTCGCTTAAGCCGCATATGTCGGCGTATCCATCCGCAATCGATATGTCGTCGAGGTTGTTGAGGTCGCTGAAGATGCTCACCTTGCTGAAGCGCGCCACTCCGGTGATGAAAGCGAAGCGGATATGACGATCCATGCTTTTGAGGTTGCCGAAGAATCCCTTCAGTATACGCTGGTTCTTTTCGAAAAGACCGCTGTTTTCCTCGATGTCCAGCAGTGGCTTGTCATACTCGTCGATGAGGATCACGACCTTCCGGCCCGTAAGCTCAGCCACAGTGCTGATCAGTTGCGAGAACCTACCGGCAAGGGTGTCGGCCACTTCCGTCATTCCGTATTTCTTTTCATATTCGCCCAGTAGGCGGTTGAGGAGACTGACGAGTCCGTTTTCAAGGGAGAAGTTTTCTGCGTTCAGGTCAAAACGGAGCACCGGGGAGGGTGTCCAGTCCAGATCCATGGAATCGGCGGCGAGTCCCTTGAAAAGCTCGCGCCTTCCTTCGAAGTAGGCCTCAAGCGTGGAGAGCAGCAGGCTCTTGCCGAAGCGACGCGGACGGCTCAGGAAAATGAAATGCCCCTGACTGAGGAGTGGTTTTATGTATGCGGTCTTATCGATATAGACGTAACCCTCCTCTATTATCTTCGAGAAGGTCTGCATTCCAATGGGGTATCTCAGTTCATTCATGATTCAAAACTTTTCCGCAAATATAATAAAAAATAATCATACTCAAAAAAAAATATGATACTCAGAGGGAAGTATTAAGTATCGGCTGGCGCAGTATCGGCTGGCGCAGTATGGGCTTCGCGGTATTGGGACGGCACACGTGCGGGAATGAATTTGGCGGTGGGAATAAATTTGGAGATTCGGAAAAAAGATATTATATTTGCAGTTGCGAAACCACCGTTTCGGAACTGACGGTTTCGGAACTGATGGTTTCGAAAGTATTGGCTGCGCAGTATCGGCTGCGCGGTATGGGGAAGGACGGCACGGGGCGGTTGAAAAGCGCCCTCCCATTCACTTAGACGCGCGGGGATGGGCGGGGGCGACCTTTATTACTTAGCTGTTATTGTGGGGATGGGAATTTTTTTGTAATTTTGCGAGTGGAAGGGGTGGCTGGGAGCCTATGAAGGCTTTCCTGACCTTGACATCTGAATTACGAACAGTAAATCGTTAACCATTATATCTAACCGAAACATGAGAAAAATTTCCAGCATGCTCCTGCTGATGATGCTTTTCTTAAGCTCTTCAGTATGGGCCGACCATGTGACCGATATCCGCACATGGGATTTCACCAAAGGTGGCGACCACGCCGACCAAGTGGCAGACTGCGACTATTGGACCGCAAGCAGTAAGGGCCGCTATTCACTGACCAAAGCCCTCGACAACCAGGAACTTCCCGCTAACAACGGGGGCGCGCTTTCTGGCCTCGATGGAGTCTACTTCACAGTGGCTAAAGGAGCCGTCTACGGCATCACAGCCAATTACTGCTTCCAGAACGGCTCCATGACAGTACGCATCCCTGACTGCGGAATCAACGACGAGATCATCCTCGACTTCTCCGGAGCGGGAGGCGACGCTACCGTAACTTCCGACAACCTTACGAAAGAACTTACGGTGCCCTCCAACATCAGCAAGCAGTGTGACGAGTCAAAAGTATCGGCACGCGTCAAGGGCGACGGCGACGTTGTGCTGAACATGAGCTGCGGCAAGGGTTTCCGCCTCTACGGCATCACGGTGAACCCCTATATCGCAAAAGAGCGCCATTTCACAGACTTCCAGATTGATTTCACCAGCGATCCCTATACAGTGGTGAAGCCGGCTGACGGCATACTGCCTGAAGGAGTGACGGTAAAGGGTACATTCCATGACTCTCAGCACGGCTACAACTCATCGACAGTTACGGTGCCGGTAGACGGTGCGGTAAAGATCACTTTCGGCAACTGCACCTACAACGGCCACGGCGCCACGATCAAGAACGGCGAGACAGTACTCGCCACGCTGCCCTGCGGCGGCAACTGCGACGGCACCACATCATGGGTCTACAACAGCAACGACGATGCCGTGCTGACCATCACCACTCCTTCCTACTGCCCTTCTCTCGCAGTGGAGGCCTGCGACTTCATCCCTGACGTGACAGTCTCCTACTACAACACCGACGGCTCCCTCATCGGGGAGGAATCGATAGCGGGAGGCACAGCCCTCACCTATAAATACGGAGCCGATGACGTGACGGTCGCACCGGGAGAGGCCTTCCGCGGATGGTTTGAGTCTGCCAAGTCAACTGCCGAGAAAGTAGCCGAAGGCACTTCAGTGCAGACCGACCTCGAGCTCTTCGCGCGTGCAACTCCAATCGAAGAGCCGACCGCCACTTCACGCTACGTCTACGACCTCACCAAGCCCTACTTCTATGCGGAAGACCATGAGGCCATCGAAATCGACGGTAAATACTACAACACCCACGGCTGGCTCATCGACCGCGAGGGTGCCATCAGGATCAAGGTGGCGGGCAAATGCTATGTCAGCGTGGGCTGCTGCCTCTACTCAGGAGAATCCACCGCGACAGTGACAAACGAAGCGGGCAATGCTGTGGCCGAATTCCCAGTGAAGGGTGAAAGCGACGGCGCGGAGCAGACATTCCAGTATGACGGCCCGGCAGGCTGGCTCACCATCACTTTCCCCGACGGATCATACACCCACAACGTGACAGTCTCCAACGTAGTGGAATTCGTAGCCTACAACGAAGCGGCCGGATATTATGAGATTCCCGCAGGCGACGTATCGAGCTTCCTCCTCGCCCTGAAGGCAGCCGCCACGCAGGAGGGCGCAAGGATATTCCTTCCCAACGGAACCTACGACCTCGGCACGACCACACTGACCGCCATCAACGGAAAGAACATCTCCATAATAGGCGAGTCGATGAGCGGCACGGTAATCCTCAACTATCCGCCGCTCGACGCCGAGGGCATCGGAGTGACCGCCACGCTGCTCAACCGCTCCGAGAACCTCTACCTGCAGGACCTCACACTCCGCAACGCCATGCCCTTCGACGGCAAAGCGGCAGCCGGACGCGCAGTAGCACTCCAGGACAAGGGCAAGAACACGATCTGCAAGAACGTAAGCCTCGAATCGCATCAGGACACCTACTACAGCAACAACGGCTCAGCCTACTTCTACTTTGAAGACGGCGAGATCCACGGTGTGGTAGACTATGTATGCGGCGGCGGCGACGTATATTTCAACCGCGTGAAATTCGTAAACGAAGCTCAGAAGAACGCAACCATCGCCGCTCCGAACGGCGCCAAGAAGTATGGCTACGTGATGAACGGATGTACCATAGAAACGCTTTGCAGCCAGTTTAACTTCGGACGCTCGTGGGGCACTTACTCTGGCCTCGCATGGCTCAACACCACCATCAACCAGCCTTCGAAGTTAGCGTCATTGCGCTTCAATACTACGGGCATGAACTGCGCGGCTGACAAGTTTGTGGAATACAATACGATGGACGCCAACGGCAACCGCATCTCCCCTGCATCCAACAAGCTGACCTTCACCCACTCTTCAGGCGACAAGACCTATGAGACCATCCTCTCCGACGTTGAGGCTGAGGAATATGCCATCAGCAAGGTGTTCCCCGATTGGGATCCCGAGACAATCGCCGCACAGGCTGAATACTCACTCAATGAAGAGACCGAAGGGAACGTATATTTAGTAGACGGCAAGATCTTAGCCGGAGAACTTCCTGAAGGCAATGGCATCAAGGTGCGCAAGGCCAACGCGCGTGGCGGTTTCGGTCCGGAAGTGGAAGTGACTACCACCGGCATCAGGGAGACAGAGGAATCGGCGACAGCCACCAGGCGCTACGACCTCAACGGGACTGAAGTAAGCGACTGCTATAAAGGAGTAGTGATCGAGGTCAAGACTCTTGACAACGGGAGTAGGACATCTACGAAAGCAGTTAAGTAGTGCTTAAATAATGCATAATTCATAATGCATAATGCACAATTAGCTACGCTAAAGCTAAAGCAAGTCATAATGCATAATTATTTGTCGCTGAATTTCAGCAGAAAATATTCTGATGATACTAAACATTTAATTTGATCAACCACTTAAATAAAAAAAAGAAGGCCGGAGGGGCATTGCCTTTTCGGTCTTCTTTTTTTATAGTGCCGGCTCCGGGGAAAGAAAGAGAAGGAACGCATTCCGACGTAGGAATGCGTTCCTTCAATGATGCAAGTCAAAAGAGTAAGTAAGCATATATCTATGTGGTTGAAACAAATATACGAGAGAATCCAAAAGCGTGCCTTGTCATCTTCATAATGCAAAAGTATAAAATAATTTCCACATGGCAAACCGCGGAAAAGTCATTTTCCCACCAAAAGGCCGATTTACAATACCAAGTAGACAAAAAAGGCATCTGACCTGCTGAAAAACTTTTCGCGGATTAGAATTTAAAGGGTAAAGGATTATTAAGTTATCTAAAAAATGATTATATTTGCAACGTCAAAACAAAATATCAGGAATATTAGACAGTAAAAACCATAGATGAGGATACCATGAAGTCAACCGCGAACCCTTCACAGCTGACACTTATTCTGACTATGACCATGCTGCTGGCACTGTCGCTCTCATGCGGCCGCCCGGGGCAGAGCAATGGGATGCCCTCTGAAGTAGCAGACATCAACGACACCCTGCGTGCAGGCAATGTGGCCCAGGCCATACGCATGACCGACCTGCTCAAGAGCGACGCCCTCTCAAAAGGGGACTCTACACTCTGGATCGAAGCCATAGTGCAGCAAGGAGTCAACGCATACTATCAGGGAAAGCCGGCTCTCGTGCTGGCTTCGTCCGACACCGCCATACACTGGCTCGAACGCCAGGCTCCCACTCCTGCGCGGGCCCGCATCCTCGCCAAGGCATATCAGACCCACGGGGCCTATTTCGACCAGTATTTCTTCAACGCCGACTCCTCGATCTACTATCTCCGCAAGTCGGTAGACAACGTAGAGCTCTCGGGAATCAGGACCGACCTGCCCATGGCCTACGGCAACTACGCCAACGCCCTGAGGATGGGAGCCTCGCTCGACAGCGCGGCCCTCTACTACCACCGCGCCATATCCATCACCGACTCCCTCGGCCTCGAACCAGTGCACTACATTCCGCTCTACAACGGAATAGCCTCTGTCTTCACCGACATGCACGACTATGACAACAGTGCGAAATGGTGGGAGAAATCACTGGAGATCCTTCCCACGATGAATTACTTCGACAAGTTCAACACCCTGTCGGGCTATGGCAACCACCTCTACTACATGAAAGAATATACTGAAGCCGAGAAGACCTTCACCCGCATTCAGGAAATGCTCGACTCACTACCAGGAACGGAATGGGAGAGGATGTTTAACAGCGTAAACCTCGCCGACACCTATATCCGCAACGGCAAGCCCCGAGAGGCGGAAAGGATGCTGAAGGAGGCCGTAGGCTACTTCACCGACGAACAGCCCAACCCCATGGTGATTTCCTATATCCAGACCCTCCAGATGCGTGCCGCCACAGCCTTGGGGGCCTATGAAAAGGGGCTTGAAATGGCGAAAAGGTATCCTGAGGCCGACACCCTGCGCCTCGAGCAGCACCTCGCGAGGATGAAGGCACTGGAAGACCTCTACGCCAACATCGGCAACTACCGCCAGGCATATGCCACCCGGACGCGCCACGACCACCTCAACGACTCCCTGCGCTCCTACCACCTCACCCAGCAGATATCGGCGCTCAACGCCATGTATCAGCGCGACCACCGCATCCTCAACCTCGAGGCGGGCAACACGCGACAGCAGGCCCACATCTACAAACTGACGGCCGGCATCGCCATCTCCCTCACAGTAATCGTAGGGCTGATACTCTTCTTCGTAGTGAGGCGCGTCAACGTACGCAAGCGTGAGGAGCGCATGATGAACAAAATCATATCGCTACGCCAGGAGAACCTGCGCAACCGCGTCACGCCCCACTTCATCTACAACGCGCTCAACCATGAGCTGCACAACGCAAAGCACGGCCAGCCCTCCAACCTCAATTCGCTCGTAGACCTCATCAGGAAGCAGCAGATAGTGGCCTCGGAAATACTCATTCCATTCGAGGAGGAGCTGAAATTCACCGACGACTACATACGGGTGATCAGCGACAACGGACGCGACCCGCTGCTTTACGACTACAGCATGGAGCCCGACATCACGCCCGGCTTCCTCTTCCCGTCGATGACCCTGCAGATACTTGTGGAAAACGCCTTCAAGCACGGCTTCCCCACGCTGGCGCCGGAAACAGAGCGGGTGCTCCGCATCAGTGTGAAGCGCACGGCAGACGGCCGCATCGCCGTAAGCGTCTTCAACAACTGCGGTCCTTCGCCTTCGGGAGCCGAGAAAGGTGGCACCGGACTAAGGGTGCTCCTTGAGACCATCAGGCTGATCAACGAGCACAACCGCGAACAAACACACTTCAACATAGACACCAACGCTGAACACAACGGAACAAAGGGATGCAACGCCACTATTACGCTGCCCGACAACCTAAAACCATAACACCTACCGAGATGAAAAACATAAAACCCTAACAAACCTAAAACCCTAACAAACACACCGAAATGACAAAACTGAAAGCTGTAATCATCGACGACGATCTTCCGAGCATCCGACTGCTTGCCGAAGAACTCTCGCGGCGCGACGACATAGAGCTCTGCGCCACATCAGAAACGCTCAAGGACGGAGAAAGCATCATTGCGGCCCATCAGCCGGACCTGATATTCCTCGACATGAAGTTTCCCGACGGCAGCGGCCTGGCCTGGTATGAGGAGACTCCTCTGCCGGCACACACCAAGGTGGTATTCCACACATGCTATCAGCGCTATATCCACGACGCTCTATCGCTCAGGGTATTCGACTTCCTGCTCAAGCCCTTCGACCCCTCGGAGCTCGACGTCATCATCAACCGGATGCACAACCTCGACAGCCCACTGCGCAATCCCTCACCCCCGACGCAGACCATCTCCTCCTACACCGGAGCCCACGGAGGGGCACCCAAACTCCTATCCATCACTTCGGTCACCAACTCGAAAGTGATAGTCAACCCCGCGGACATCGTCTATTTCCGCTACATGTCTGACCGCAAGATATGGGAATGCGTCTTCTACAACCTCAAACGTATCATCCTCAAGCGCCAGACCACGGCAGAGACCATACTTGGCTACGGACCCGACTTCGTGCGCACCCACAAGCAGTTTATCGTCAACGTCAGATATGTAGGCATCATCAACGGCAACGACTGCATCCTCCTCCCTCCGCTCGACAACATCTCCGAGATAAAGATCTCGAAGACCTACCGGCGCGACCTCATGGACCGCTTCTACGACATCTGACCTTCACGGCCCGACATCCTGATTTTTTTAAACCCGCGGCCGAGTTGAGGGGTTTTAACAATAAACCCCATATACCATGAATCAAGACAATACCAAGCAACCTGCTCCCCGGAACGCGTCGGCACCGGGAAGCAAGATGAAAGACATAATAGAGAAGATCCTCAAGACAGTATTGCCGATAGGGATATCGGCGGCCATGATCATATGGATGGCCCATAAGGTAGACTTCCACAAGGTGTGGGCCATCACATCGCACGACTGCGACTGGTGGTGGCTGCTGCCGGTGATGGTGCTCACCATGCTCTCCTACTCCATCAGAGGCATCAGATGGGGCTATCAGCTGCGTGCGGCGGGAATACCCCGGATGAGCGTGGCGGCGGAAAGCGTATCCATTTTCTCAGCCTACGCCATCAACCTCCTCGTGCCATATCTTGGAGAAGCCTGGCGATGCGTCTACGTCACACGGCGGGAAAACGCCAAACTCTCCACAGTGATCGGCACAGACCTCGCCGACAGGAGCTCCGACTTCGTGATGATAATCCTGCTGACGGCGCTCGCCCTCATAGTAGCGGACCCGGCACTTACACGCTTCTTCGACAAGTATCAGTTCGGAAGGGCCGTAGAAGAAATCGCATCCAAATGGGAGCTTTGGGCGGCCATCGCGGGCGCCGCGGCCGCATTCATCATCCTCGACATCAGATACAGGGACCGGAAATTCTTCAAAGGGGTGAATACGAGCGTAGGAAGGATGTGGCAGGGCTTCAAGGTGATCTTCACCATGGAGGGACGCTGGACCTACCTATGGCTTACGATAGCCATCTGGGTTTGCTACTTCCTGAAGATCTACCTCGTCTTCTTCGCGTTTCCCTTCACCCGCGAACTGATCAGCCATCCGGGCTATGCCTGGGGGCTTCTGCCGGGATTGGTGGCGTTCGTATTCGGATCGTTCAGCATGGCGATACCGAGCAACGGAGGACTGGGACCCTGGAACATCGCCGTGATGTATGCGCTGATGCTCTACGGAGTGGGGCACACGGACGCCGCGGCATTCTCCATAGTGGCCTGGAGCACGCAGACCTTCATGACGATACTCTTAGGCATCTACTCGATGATATATATCGCCGTCACAAAAAAGAAAAAAGGCAAAACGCAGAATATGCCCAACAACATATGAATTTCCAAAACCAAGCGGGGTGCTATTCGTTTGAGATATATAACCTCTAAACCTTACAATTATGAAGAACACATTCTTTACCACACTCCGCGCAGCCGCATTCTCCCTCCTCCTCGCAGCAGCATCTCCAGCAGCTTTCGCCCAGACCGATACGCAGGCGAAAAAAGTAAAGGACCACCGTACCAATCCGGAAGTATTCTTCCTTCAGGAAGGCGATGTGCCCAACAGCTTCATCATCCTTCCGGCACCCCCAGACGGGGCCTCGATCACTTTCCTCAACGACCAGGCACGCTACACATGGGGCAAGACCATGCGCAACACTCCGCGAGGCGAACAGGCGGTATGCGATGCGCGTGTGGAAGGCGATGGAGTACCGCAGGCATTCTCGGAAGCCTTCGGCATCGAGATCAATGAAGAGAACACTCCCGAGATACGCAAGCTGATAGTGGGCATGCGCGAAGACGCCGGCGACCTCGGCACGCGCGAAGCCAAGAACTACTACAACCGCACGCGCCCCTTCTGCTTCTATGAGGAGGAGACCTGCAATCCCGAACAGCAGGAAGAGCTATCGACCAACGGATCGTATCCCTCAGGGCACACGTCGATAGGATGGGCCACAGCGCTCGTACTCGCTGAAATCAATCCGGAGCGCCAGAACGAAATACTCAAGCGCGGCTTCGATATGGGAGAAAGCCGTGTGATCTGCGGCTATCACTTCCAGAGCGACGTAGACGCCGGACGACTCACGGGAGCCATGACAGTAGCCCGACTGCACGCCGACCCGGCTTTCCAGGCACAGCTTGAAAAAGCGAAGAAGGAATTCAAGAAACTCAAGAAGGCAGGAAAAGTAGCCGCCGGCACTCCCGTGCCTACACTTACCACCACTGACTGACAAATAAATCCACTGTCTGAGATGACAACTCCGATTTCATAGCTCTTCCTCCCTCCATTTCATTTATCCAAGCTATATTCACACAGGCCGGCCTTCCCGACAAGAGAAGGCCTACCTCCAATACGCCCTAAGCTATGAAAAACACTTTACTTACACTTGCAGCAGCCTCTCTCTCAGTAATCGGCAGCCTCTCCATCTGCACACCCACAGCCTCAGCCGACGACTCCGTAGCCACACCCAAACCTAAACTCGAGTTCAAACCGACGGGCCGCGTCCTGATGGACGGCGCCTTCTACATCGGAGGCAACAAAGGGGTGGAGGAAGGGACCGACACCCGCTTCGTAGACGGAGTCGCCATTCCCGACGTGCGCTTAGGAGCGAAGTTCACCTACGGAAAATGGAAAGCAAAGATCGATGTCGGGTTCTCCTACGGCAAAGTAGGGCTTAAGGACACGTATTTCGAATATGACTTCAATCCGGAGAATCTTGTCAGGGTGGGCTATTTCGTGCCGCAATGGGGCCTCAACTCCGAGACAAGCTCTTCGATGAAGCAGACCTATGAGGAACCGACATCCAACGAGTTCTTCTATGCCAATCCGCGTCTCCTGGCCGCCATGTGGGTCTACGACAAAGGGCAGTATTTCGCAGGCACTTCCGTATTCGTAGAGGCGGGAGCCATGACGCAGAACGCCAACATAATGGGGCGCCAGGCATGGGGAGCGCAGACGCGCCTCGTATGGCGTCCGCGCCACAGCAACGGCGACGTACTGCAGATAGGCTCCTCATTCAACTACTCCAAGCCGACGGCCGACGACCATACCGGCTTCGACTATACGGCTAATTTCCCGAGCCGAGTGTCGAAAGTGCCTCTGCTTGCCGCCAATATCGACAATGCCAAAGGACTCTTCAAGATGACTCCGGAATTCCTGCTCATCAAAGACCGGTTTGCCCTTGAATCGCAATACTACTATATGAATGTGGCGAGAAAGGACGGCTACCACAACTATCAGGCACACGGCGTATACGGAATACTCCGCGGGCTTCTGATCGGCGACCGCTACAATTACTCGCATGCAGACGCCGGAGTTGCCACTCCGGGAAAGGGTTCGCTTGAGCTTGCCCTCGGCTACAACTACACGGATGCCTCCGACGGCAAGGCGGGAATTCACGGCGGCGTGATGCACGACGCCAACGCCACGCTCACCTACTACATCAACTCCTGGATGCTCGCGCGGGTGCGCTACTCCTACACGACGGTGCACGACCGCATAGTGGAAGGAATGCTGCCGAGCCGCCACGTCAACACCCTCGAAGCACGCCTTCAGATTATCTTCTAAGCAATACAGGATACACGAAAAGACATCTCAAAAGGATGGAACCATTACGGTTTCATCCTTTTTTACTATGTTTTAGCCAAATCTTTTAATGTTAAAAAAGATTAATGCTGTAAAAATTCGGTAATATATGGCAATAACATACGTCTAACATTAAAACGACCTACGTATCTAACGACCCAAAACGACATGACAAGATATCTCAAAGACGCATTTGCCATTATCGCCATAGTCTCCGCTTCTTCCGCCTACGCTCAGCAGCTAAGCGTCAAAGGCAGTGTATGCGACTCGATCGGAGAGCCGGAGGCTTTCGCCACCCTCAGGATATATCAGCTTCCGGATACAGTAAAACCCAAAATATCCGGAACGGCGGATGAAAACGGCCTTTTCAACATCAAGCTTCCCAACATAGGCGGCTACCGGGTAAACATACTTTCATTCGGAAAGCAAGAACTCAACCGCAACATATCCGTGACTGATGAATACCCTACAGTTGACCTCGGAGAGCTCATCATGACCGAGACATCGAGTATGCTTCAGGAAGTGACCGTAACCGCGCAGCGTCCACTCGTAGTCAAGGAAATAGACCGCATAGGCTACGACGTGCAGGCTGACGACGAGGCTAAGACATCGCAGCTTGACGAGATACTGAAGAAAGTGCCCCTCGTCAGCGTAGACCCCGACGGCACAATCAAGATAAAGGGATCGACCGACTTCAAGGTATACAAAAACGGACGCCCCAACAACTCCTTCTCCCGCAATGCGAAGGATATCTTCAAGGCCCTCCCGGCCTCTATGATCAAGAGAATCGAGGTCATAACCGACCCTGGTGCGCGTGAAGACGCCGAAGGCACAACGGCTATCCTGAACATAGTGACTCTGGAGAATACAGTAATCAAGGGAGTGATGGGCAGTGCAGGGGTTTCATACAGCAGAAACGACGACTATCCAAGCGCCACCCTCTGGCTACAGACCCAGATCGACAAGGTGAATCTTTCCGTATATGGAGGCTATAACCAGATGTCGAAAAGAAGCAATAGATACAGGTCGGAATCCATGACGAAATATGAGGATTCGGGAAATGAAATGTATGCGGAAAACTCCGGCGACAGCCATGGACAATTAGGATACTTCGGAGCTGAAGGAAGCCTCGAAATAGACACGCTCAACCTCATAACCGCAGAGCTGAACGGATATGCGTACTCGCTGAAAAGCAACTCACGGGGACTGAGCACTATGAAAAGCAGCGCGGGCGACCTCATATATTCCTACGCCAACAGTAGCGTATCCGACCCCAACCGCTATTTCGACATAGACGGAAGCTTCAACTATCAGAGATCGACCCGCAGGAAAGGCGAGACACTTACATTGTCTTACCGGGTATCATCGACCAACCAAAGGCAACACAGCATCTCGGAGTATGAAGACGAGCTCAACATGCCGGTGCCGTATACGGGCACATCCAACGACTTCACACTCGACTTCATCGAACATACCGGACAGTTTGACTGGACGAGGCCCATCAATGACTTCAACAAGTTTGACGTCGGTATGAAATACATAAACCGCAACAACCATTCCGTCAACGACCAGGACTATTTCGACTATCAGCAGCTACATTCAGACTTCACCCACAACACACAGGTGTTCGCCCTATATTTCGACTACCGCCTGAAATGGAAGAGACTCGGCGCGCGCGCCGGCCTGCGCTATGAGTATTCACGTCTGGCGGCAAAATACCGAGACGGAAGCAACGCCCCCTTCAGCAGCAACCTCAACGATGTGGTGCCCAACGCGGCACTTTCCTACGACATCAACGATGCCAATACTCTGAAGCTCTCCTACTCCACCCGCATCAACCGCCCCGGAATAAGCCAGCTGAATCCGGCAGTAGTGGAAACCCCGACTTCGATATCTTCGGGAAATCCCGACCTCGGTTCATCACGCCATCAGTCTATCAATCTCAACTATAATCTTATCGGCAGGAAATTCAGCCTTGACCTCGGCACATCGTACAGTTTCATGAACGATGCCGTAATCGGAGTGCAGGAACTGTTGCCTGGAGATATAGTGAAATCAGGATATGCCAATTCAGGCCACAATAAATGGTTTAACGTCGCATTATGGATGAACTATTCCCCCTGGAGCAAGACTTCGTTCATGCTCAACGCAAACGTGAATTATGCCCATAAATCCGATCCATCGCTGGGCATAACCACTCATGGCTGGGGAGAACATCTATTCCTCAGGGTGCGCCAGCGACTTCCATGGGATATAGCACTCACGGGATACGTAAGCATATACCAATCCACACCGGATCTCTACGACATCAATAAGACTCCGCTATCCGACAATATCTTCTATGGCCTCGACCTCCAGAAGTCATTCCTGAAGGAGAAACGACTCAACGTCTCGCTAAACATACGAAATCCTTTCGGACACTCCGTACGCTTCAATGAAAGTGAACCAAGAAACGCAGGATACAGCGGATATACAAGAAGCTACAACTATAACAATGCCAACAACTTCAGCATTTCCGTCAGCTACCGCTTCGGCTCGCTTAACGCTTCCGTGAAAAAGACCGATAAGTCGATCAGCAACGACGATGTGGAGAATAGGAAGAATTGAGGAGAATTGAGAATGGAGAATTGAGAATAATTGAGAATTTAGAATGGAGGATTGGGGATTCGGGGAAACACACTATATGGTTAATTTCAAAGAGGTGCGGGAGTTATCTACAGAGTGTAGATAACTCCCGCAATCTTTTGCAAGTCAATATTATCGTTTAGGCTGAAGAAGACTGACGGAGTAGATGCCGCCGGTAGACACTCCTTTGTCGGACTGAAACCTAACATTCACTGTGTCTTTTCCCTTAAGCAGATCGGCGGGAAGGGTGAATTCCTCATCCATGAATTCATTACGGCCCCATCGTCCGGAATTGTCGACTTTAGCCACTTCAACGTCGTCGATGAAGATGGCGACTTTTCCTGTATTGCCGATTTCATTGCCCCAGAAGCGGATGCGCAGGATAAGGTCGGAGCGTCCGGCAGTCGACATATCATATGAGAAGTAGCCACCGTTGGAAGCGTCGCGCCACGGCTCACCGTTGAAGTTGCCGCTCTGAGTGCCTTTCGACTTCATCTTATGGTCGGCTTCAGGCTGCTGCTCACCGGTATTCACTGCGTCTACGGTACGGCTGTCGAGCTCCATCCGCTCCCTCTCCTCCTTTCTGGCCTTCTCCTGATAGGCGGCATATTCCTTTGGCGACATGGAGAGGAAATAGAGAGTATAGCGGGAATCATGGATTCCATTGAACGGCTCGAGAATCACCTTGTCGCCTTCGTTTTCGAACAATCCGGAGGCGTCATATGTCATCACGCCCGCTTCAATGGGCTTCAGGGCATTGAGCCGCTTTACCATCGACTTCCGGTCGCCGATCAGAAGCGGAGTGTCGAACACCGATACGAGTTCACCTCCGGCTATATGTCCCCATCTGCCGTCGTCGGCTACAAGTCCGGGCATCGGCAATTGGGCATTGAGGCGGGCCGCAAGCACTATAGGGCCACGCATCACGCTGACATAGCTCGGCAGATAGTTGAGTTCCTCTATCCTCATCCGCATCGGAAGCTGCATCTCCACCACGTCGCCGTCGCTCCATTCGCGGTTGAGGGCTATATAGCTTGACGGAGCAGACTTCACCTTGACAGGTTTGCCGTTTACCTTAACCACAGGGTTTTCACACCATCCGGGGTGGCGGAGGTTGAGCGTGAAGGTCTTCGGAGATTCCGTGCTTACAGTCAGCTTAGTGGATTCCTCAGCGGGGAAGCTGTTGGTCTGGGTAATCGTGACGCCTTCCTGAGTCCAGTTTAGTTCCGACGGGATGAAGAGGTTTACCCAAAGCGAATCGCCGGAATGCGTATAGATGAACTGTCCGTACTTACCGTGATTCTCCATCCCTGTGCCAACGCAGCACCACATCGCGCTGTTGGGTTTGGAATAGACGCGGTAGTGACCGGGACGGGCGGGAGTGAAGTAGACGTAGCCGCCATGCTCGGGATGCTGGGTGGAGAGGATATGGTTGTATAGAGCGCGCTCGTAGAAATCGGCGTAGCGCGCGTCGGGATTCATGCGGAAGAGACCTTCGGTAAGCTTCAGCATATTGTTGGTGTTGCACGATTCCGGACCTTCACGGTCGTCGACATAGCTTTTGGCATCGGCCGCCGAGGCGAAGTGCTCGCGACGGCTGTTGCCGCCAAAGGAGAGACTGCGGTTGTTGACTACGGTATCCCAGAAGAAATCAGCTGTCTTGTGATACTCCTCATCTCCCGACACCTCAGCTACACGCTGATAGCCGATCACCTTCGGCACCTGTGTATTGGCATGCATATTGTCGAGACGGTCGACTCCATCGTGAAGGTTGTCGTAGAGGGCATGATGGGTAAACCGCTTCGCGGCTGTAAGGTATTTCTCATTTCCGGTTATTGCATAAGCGTCGGCGAAAACCTCGTTCATGCCGCCGAATTCATTGCCGAGCATCTTCTCCATCTGTTCGGGAGATAGATTCGAGATAAGGTCGGCGCCCCAGTCGCAGAGGTTAAGAAACATATTAAGAGCCGGTTTCGACCCTGTGTAGACCCAAGCGTCGCGCAGGCCGGCATACATCTTGTGGACATTGTACCAAGGCACCCAGTAGTCCCAGACCTTTCCGCCGTTGCCTTTGCGTATCTCCTCCCAAAGCACGTCGCCGTTGGGGACTCCGCCGATGTATCCGTCGTTGCGGGCGGCGGCACACAGCGCAAGCTGCGACAGCACATAGTCGAGACGCTCCTTAAGGCGCTCATCGCCGGTAGCGGCGTAGTGGATGGCGAGTGCGGATATATAGTGTCCGCCAACATGGCCGTCAAGTCCGGCCCAGTTGGTGAAGTCCTCCCCTTTCGGCTGCAGGCCGGCTTCCTTCAGATAGGGAGCGAGAAGACGGTCGGTGTCATAGCTCAGGAGCACTTCGACATTGAGGTCCATGGCGTCTTTGAAACGGCTGTCGAACAGCTTCACATCGTGAAGCGGAAACTCATTGCCATAGAGAGCGGACTGCGCCGATGCAGCAAGAGGGGCGGCCGCCATGAACATACCTATGATAAGTCTTGATATCGGTTTCATATACAGAATTGATTATTTAGCACGAGCCACCCTGTAGGTCCGGCCAGGGGTGGTGTCGAGATCATATTCATATGTGCGGAGAAGAAGCGGATAAGTCTTGGAGGCCTCACCGCTGACTTTGGCGTCGGCCATCCGCACGGGCATCATCAGAGGATTCGGGCACTCCCCTTCCGCGGCCACGAGGCCTTCGCCTTCCAGAGGCACGTAGGAGCGGATGCGCAGCTTTCCTCCGATATTGGAAAGGATGGTGGCTTCGGAGAGCTGACCCTTATCCCACGACATATCCACCGTATAGTTGCCTCTCGCCTTCAGGCCCTTCACGGAGCCTTCCCGCCAGGTCTCGGGGATTGCAGGGAGAAGATGGAGAGCACCGTCATGGCTCTGCATGAGCATTTCGGCTATGCCGGCGGTAAAGCCGAAATTGCCGTCGATCTGGAACGGGGGGTGAGCGTCGAAGAGATTGGGATAAAGGCGCCCCTTCCCTTCATACTTACTGCCTGCGTCGACCGGAATCAGGGTCAGGAAATTCGTTATGATCCTGTCGGCATGGTTGCCGTCGAGCAGACGGGCCCAGAGGTTGATCTTCCATCCGATGCTCCATCCGGTGGCCATGTCGCCGCGTTGGGTGAGTGAGGTCTTAGCGCCTGCGAAAGCGTTGGGAGTCGAGTTGGGAGTAATCTGGCTTGAGGGATAGAGTCCGTAGAGGTGCGAGACGTGGCGGTGTTCATCTTTAGGATTGTCAGCATCCACATCCCATTCCTGCAGCTGGCCGTAGCGGCCTATCTTCATCGGGCGGATCTTCGAGATGGCGTTCTGAAGGCGAGCCAGATATGCCGCATCCTCGCCAAGGACCTCAGCGCAGCGTAGGGTATTGTTGAGCGCGTCGTAAGCGATCTGATTGTCCATGGTGCATCCGGCAGTGATCCAAGATGCTCCGTAGCCGTGTTCAGGCGACATGGAGGGAGACGTCACAAGGCAACCGCTCTCAGGATCCTCCACCATGGCAGACATATAGAAATCAGCCGTACCCTTGATCACCGGGTAATACCTGGCAAGGAAATCCTTGTCGCCGGTGAAGAGATAATGGTCGAAAAGATGAGTGGCGAGCCAAGCGCCGCCGTTGGGCCACATACCGTAGCGCGCCTGGTCTACAGGACCGCAGATGCGCCATAGGTCGGTGTTGTGGTGGGCGGTCCAGCCATCGGCTCCGTAAAGGGTCTTTGCGGTCTCGGCTCCGGTATGGCTGAGATCCTCCACGAGGTCGAAGAGCGGCGAGTGGCATTCGGTCAGGTTGGTCACCTCAGCCGGCCAATAGTTCATCTCGGTATTGATGTTGATGGTGTATTTACTGTCCCAAGGCGCACGGTCGAGCTCATTCCATACTCCCTGGAGGTTGGCGGGTTGGCCGCCGGGCTGGGAAGATGAAATGAGAAGATAGCGTCCATACTGGAATAAAAGCGCGAGAAGCGATGGATCATAGTTGGCGTTGAAGTCAGCTACGCGAAGGTGGGTCTCCTTATCGGAAGCCTTTCCGTCTCCGAGTGTCAACGACACTCGGTCGAACTGCTCCCTGTAGGCGCCTATATGGTCGGCGAGAGCCACATCATAGCCACGCTTCATGGCCTTGTCGAGCAGAGTGGCCACTATCTTCTCGGGCTTCCCGCTGATGTCGTGGTAGTTTACATAGTTGGTGGCGGAGGCTATGTAGATTTCAGCATACGACGCATCCTCAACGTTAAGCATACCCTCCTTCGACGACACTTTGCCGTCGCTCTTGACGCGGATGCCGCATTTGGCCACGAGTTTTCCGGGAATACCCTCGTGGTCGCGTCCGGGAATGGAAACGTCAATTCCTTTCGCCGTGAACTTCATCGTGCCGCCTTCGGGCATATCGTATTCCATAGAGAAATTCAGGGCATTAGCCTTATCTGCCTTTATGCGCATCATTATAACTCCGTCGGGGAGAGAAGCGATCGTCTCGCGTGTATAGTTCACATCGCCGACCTTATAGCTTACCTCGGCCACGGCCTTGGATATGTCGAGCTGCCGGCGATAGCCTGATACCTCAGCGGGATATCTGAAGTCGATCATAAGGGATCCGAGGGTGAGATACGACATACCGTGGTGAGGAGTCATATAGTACTCCCCTATCAGTTTCTCGGCCTCTTTTTCCTTTCCGTCGAAAATGAGTTGCCGGATTTCCTGAAGATGCCTAATGCCTTCGGGGTTATTGTTGCTGTAGGGGCTTCCGGCCCAGAAGGTCTCATCGTTGAGCTGAATGCGTTCACGGTTCACTCCACCGAAGATCATGGCTCCCATTCGGGAATTACCTACAGGGAGGGCTTCCACCCAAGCCTCTGCGGGAGTGGAATACCATAGGGTCAGGTCCTGTGCGGGATAAGCACAAAACACAAATAATGACAGGAATAGACACAATGTCAGTTTAAGTTTCATATCAGGTGCTTGTTTTTCAGTCAATGTTACTATCGGACTGCGCGCGGAGGCTGGAAGCCTCCGTTCCATGGCTATTCTGGAGTGAGCAGCCGATAATCCGTCTGCGCGCGGAGGCTGGAAGCCTCCATTCCATGGATACGCTGTAGGTTATATGCTTATTTAAAGGTAACGGAGATTTTCTTGCCGTTGTATTTGATTTCTTTGGATTGACCGTCGGGGAGGATGACTTTGAAGGTGCGGTTCCTGAGCATGCCGTCGAAGCTGCCTTTGACAGGGTCGATGGTGAGGGTGTGCTTCCTGTCGTTCCAGGTCATCGGTATCTTGGTGAACTTGCCTTCCTGATATCCGAAGCCATCCCCTTCATCTTCATAGAGCACGAACTCCGCGTTCTCGCCGGGATAGACGTTCAGTGTCAGATAGTCCCACGGTTTCTCAGAAGTGTAGTGCATGTCTTCCGCAAGGGGGATGATGCTTCCGGCCTTTACGTAGAGTGGAGAGTAAGCGAGAGGAGCGTCGGCCTTTACCGTTTCACCTCCGACAAACCTTTTGCCGGTCCAGAAATCATACCAGTCGGCACCTTTAGGAAGATAGACATCGTAGACTTTCTTTTCCGTCCAGTCCACTACAGGCCAGCCTTCGGAATTGATATTGGCATCCTGTTTGTCCCAACCTGTCATTGCGTCGGTCTTCACTATCTTCTCCTTGGTATATAGCGGATCAAGCACCGGGCATACAAGAAGGCTGCGACCGAACATAAATTCGCGACCGTTGTCCCAGGTGTTTCTATCATCCTTGAAGTCCATGAAGAGGGCTCGCATGAAGCTGTCGTCGTTAGCACTGACGCGACGTGCGGTGCTGTAGATGTAGGGCATAAGTCGGTAGCGGAGCTTGATGGCGTCGACGAGCGCGTCATAGACGGGTTCGCCTTCCTTTCCGTAATAATATATCTCGCGATAGGAGTCGGCTCCATGGCTACGCATCATAGGAGTGAAGAGTCCGAACTGCATCCAGCGCGTATAGAGTTCCTGAAACTGGGGATTTTTCGCTGCTGAGGTGGGATCTCCCTTTCGGTTGTATGCTCCGGAAAAGAATCCGCCTATGTCGGTGTTGACGTTGGGATTGCCTGTAAGGGTATGGTTGAGCACGAGGGGTACCTGCTTGCGGAAGGAATCCCAAGAGCTACCGACATCACCGCTCCATGACTGCGACCCGAAGCGCTGCTGGCCCGTGAAATATGAGCGCGTAAGTATGAAGGGGCGCTTCTGATTATCTTCCGCACGCTGATGAGTGTCGACACCGCTTACACACATGAAAGGGAATAGATTACGAACGGATCGGTAGCTGCCAAGAGCGGAAGGTTGGTCAAGGTCGGAATCCTTATACTGCATATGGTCCGGGTCGGTCGAGTCCATCCACCACGCGTCGATGCCCATGGAGTGCAGACGCTTCAGATGGTTCCAGTAGATGTCGCGGGCCTCGGGGCTGTATGCGTCGTATACGCGTACGCCGGAGAGGTAATCACGTCGTGGAGGCCATTCAGTCAGTCCGGATTCGGGCCATGTCTCGAAGTCGAAGAGAAGGCCCTTTTCCTTCAGTTCCTTATATTGCTTGGTATGAGGGCCGAAACTCTGCCAGATGCTTATGGAGATATGGGCATTATTGTCATGCACTTTGTCTATCATCTCCTGCGCGCGGTTGAAGTCGGGGTTGATGAACTCCATGGCGTTCCAAGTGTAGTTAGAGCCCCAGTACTGCCAGTCCTGTATGATGCCGTCGAATGGGATGCCGAGTTCACGGTACTTGTTGACCACCTCCAAGAGTTCGTTCTGGGTCTTGTAGCGTTCTCGGCTCTGATGGAAACCGTATGTCCAGAGAGGAACCATCGGCACTGAGCCGGTAAGCCAGCGGATGTCGGCTATCACACCGTCGGCATCGCCACCATACATGAAGTAATAGTCAACGAGGTCGCCTACCTGCGATTCAAGTTCGAGCGTTTCGTTGTCGTTGATGGTGGTCGGGGAATAGTTGTCCCAGTAGATTCCGTAGCCCTTGATGCTTTGGAAGAAGTGGGCGAAGTCCTCGAGGTTTGACTGCTGCATGAGGCGATGCTCGCCGCGCTGCGACATCTTTCCGTTCTGGAGCATGCCGATGCCATAGATGGGTTCGTCGGCCTCGAGGGCGAAAGTCTGTGCTACTCGGTAGGAACCCTTGTCGATGCCTTCAGTGATCGGTGTGAACCAATGTCTACCCTCAGCCACAAGAAGTTCGCCGTCGGGTCTGTAGAAGCTTACCTTACCGTCGGAACCATCGGTCACTACGGTAAGGGCGGATGATTTATATGAAGTCTCGTCTCCCTTACTGGAAACTGCTACCTTTACGTTTTCCGGCTTATCTATCACTACAAGCGACTCCCTGTCGGGACCCTCCTTGCCATCGGGATATTTGATGATCCTAACTATCTCCGGAGTATAGAACTTCACGGAGACTTTTTCCACCGCATAGGAGGAAAAAGCGATAAGGGCAGAGATGCATCCTATCGATATTTTCAGTTTCATAATGTATGGTGTTTTTATTAAAGTGCAAATATAGTCATTTTTTTTCAAAGTCACATTCACGATTCCAATAAAACATCGCGCAGAATCACGGTTCTTTCATTTAGGATATCCTTTCGCCGTAATTTACAAGCGGAGTGGCTGAGAGGCAGAGCTCGCGAGAGATATAAATTTCAGAAATCAATAATTTAATATCCCCGTCGAAATTCCAGGAATCCCGACGGGGAATTATCTTATTGCCTGAATTGCCAGGAGTCGAGGTTGAAGAGGTTTTTCTTCTGCTGCTTAGAGCCTTTGAATACGAAATAAAGGTCGTGGATTCCTTTTACAGATTCCACCGGAACAGTGAAAGTCTCGATCTTATTCTTCGTCCCTGTGATATTCACCTGTCCGATCTGCGGACCCTCGACATCATCGACACGAATTTCAATCACACCACCATATAGAGGACACTGAGCTTCGACGGAAAATTCTTTCGGTCCGTTGGCGAAATCGACCCCGCTTACACGGATATAGTCACCTTCGTCGATGGCAGTCACGAGCTGGTTCCACTTTTCATTTCCCCATGGATTCTTGGAAGTAGTGCGCATACCGTAGCCCCACGACATTGTCTCGGCCTCTACCTTGCGGTAGGGATTGAAGGGTTCGATCTGCTTCAGCTCGTTGTCGAACCAATAGGGCACTTCCTGAATAGTACCGTCGGGATTATAGTGCATCTCGGCGGCGCTGACTGAGCGGCGTTCAAGGTATTCGGGCTGCTCGAGCTTAAGGAGGTCGGTGTTCTGGCCGAAAAGGTAAGTCTTGCCTTTATAGTCCATAATTCCGGGATGATTTCCACGCGTGCGGTCTGTATGGTCCATGATATGTCCTTTGTATTCCCACGGACCTGTAGGTGACTTGCTCATAGCGTAGCCAATGCCCTCCGGACAGCATGTAGATGCAAACGCCATATAGTAGTTGTCGCCACGCTTCCAGAACCAAGGACCTTCCTGATAGTCCTGGATGTCGGGATGCTGCACGATCGGCCCGGAATAGGAGATCATATCGTCGTTGAGTTTCACCATATACAAGTGGGGATTGCCCCAGTATAGATAGGCCTGGCCGTCATCGTCGACAAAGACAGTCGGGTCGATGTCATACCAATGTTCCTTCTGCCATATCAGGGGCTCGCCGATCGGATCGGTGAAAGGGCCGTAGGGAGAGTCTGACACGAGCACACCTATACCGTGACCATGGATAGGACAATACATATACCACTTGCCGTTGCGCTCCACCACCTGAATGGCCCAGGCGCCGTTGTCGCCGTCATACCACTTGAAGTCTTTGAGCGATGCAGGGATGCCACGGTCCTGCCAGTTCTTCATGTCGGTCGAAGTGTAGAGAAGCCAGTTTTTCATCAGGAATCCCTCGGCATTGTCCTCATCGTGGGAGGTATAGAGATAGATGGTATCGTTGCGCACTATCGGGGCAGGGTCGGCTGTGTATTTGGTCTGTATGAGCGGCATATTGCCCTCGGCAAAGGCCATGGGGGCCGCGATGGCCGCCAAAGCAGCCGATGGAATGATATATTTCTTCATGATTGCCAGTTGATTGTTTTTTTACTTGAATTGCCAATAGTCAAGGTTCATCAGATGAGGGCCTTTGCGACCTTTGAATACGAGATAGATATCGTGGATACCGGGCGCTTCCATCTTCGCGGGAGCTTCGATGTAGGCGAAGTTCTCATAGCTGCCTGTACCCGGTACCACAAGTTCGGCTACGAGTGGACCATCTACCGCATCCATATGCACTTCGATCGTGCCTCCACGCAGCCCGCTCGCGCCTGAGGCGCAGAAAGACTTCGGAGCGCCGCTCCTGAAGTCGACGTTTGCCACCTTGATGAAGTCGTCGTTATGGATATCCGTTACGTAGACGCCTTCCTTCGCATTCTGTTCGGTAGCAATACCCTTCGACCACGCCATGGTCTCTGCCTCCACCCTCTGAAATGGATCAAGGTATCCTACGGCCGGAGCTCCCTCTTCAGTGGGAAGTATGGTCGGGAATGTGCCGTCGGCATTATATTCAAACGGCTCCACGCAGAAGCTACGACCGAAACCACCGCCACCGGGGAGATTGCCGGTATGATAGAAGAAATAAGACTTCCCTTTATAGTCGGTGACTCCGCAATGGTTGGTGAAGGAATTGGTCGCGTCTTTCTGCGGCATTATCGTGCCCATATATTTCCAGGGCCCCGTTGGGCTGTCGCTCATTGAGTAGCCTATATGCTCGGGAATGCCACCTGCGGCATAAAGCATGTAGTATTTTCCGTTCCTCTTGAAAAACCATGGTCCCTCCGTATAGGAGCTTCCGTACTTCTTCCCCGGCTCCATCGGCACCTCCTTGCCGGGTCCGAAACTTGCCTCGTCAGGAACTAGCTTCTGCACCTCACCGTCGAAAGAGACCATATCGTTGTTGAGCTTCACATAATATATCGTAGGATTTCCCCAATAAAGATAGGCCTGGCCGTCATCGTCGATGAAGCAGGTGGGGTCGATGAAGTCCCAGTTTCCGTCGGCGAGAGGCTTGCCGATGGCATCCTTGAACGGACCTGTCGGAGAATCGCCTACCGCAACGCCAATGGCCATCGCTCCGGTCAGCTTGGAATGGAGTGGAACATAGAAGTAGAACTTGCCGTTGCGCTCGACACACTGAGGAGCCCACGCGCGGTCGTCGCCCCAGGAGAAATCCTCGATAGCGAGCGGAGAGCCGTGGTCGGTCCAGTTGACCATATCCTCTGTGGAATAGACACGCCACTCCTGCATCCAGAAGAAATCGGCTCCGTTCTCGTCATGACCGGTATAGACGTAGAGACGGTCGCCGTGCACCATAGGGGCAGGGTCTGTAGTGAAGCAGGTCTGGACGCATGGATTTTCTGCAACGGCCAAAGCCGCCGCCAGTAAAAAAGAGAGGGAAAACAAGTTTTTTTTCATAATGATTTTTTTTGACGGATGCAAAGGTAATCAAAATTCCACATCATCGGATACATATCAGTATTTACTTCGTTCAAAAACGTATCACAAATTGCATCAGACACCATGTAATAAAAACGGAATATCCTGATACATCCAAGACATAATGAACAGCTGCATGTTACAAAACACAAAGACATTCAAACCTTCCATGAAACCGTAATATGAAACAATCATTAACTTTGCGGATGTATCCAACCATGAAAACCTTTAACCGAGCATATGCTCATAAATATCATTTACATTATGAAGCGAATACTATTCTGCTTATTTCTATCCCTCTCTGTCTTCGGGCTCAAGGCGCAGGAGCGCCGCCCCATAGACAACAGGCATCCCCTATGGCTCGTCCATATCGATGTCTGGAACGCAGCAGACCCTCAGAAGATCATAGACCTGATTCCTGAGGACATCAAGCCCTACGTCTGCATGAACCTATCGCTATCGTGCGGCTACGACACCAAAGACAACATGTACAGAATGCCTCGGTCGGCAGTGCGCACCTATAAGTCGTGGGCATCGGTATGCCAGCACAACGGAATGTGGTTTACGTGTCAGCCAGCCAGCGGGGGCCACACCCATATCCAGGACGACGACCTCGAGACATTCGAGTATTTCTTCAAGACGTATCCCAATTTCCTGGGATGGAACTATGCCGAACAGTTCTGGGGATTCGACGAAGCCGGCGACAAGAGCAGCAGCACGCAGGAGTCGCGAATCGCCCTCTTCGCCAAACTTGTGGAGATGTCTCACAGATACGGCGGCTTCCTTACTGTAAGTTTCTGCGGCAACATCTGGAGCCATGCCCTCAATCCCCTGGGCATGATGAAGCGCAATCCGGATCTCCTCAGAGCCTGTCAGGCATATCCAGAAGCGATACTCTGGCTTTTCAAATACACCACAAGCAGCTGCTTCTACAACAACGAAAGCGTCACCTGGGGCCCATACATAGCCGGACTCGCCAACAATTACGGAGTGCGCTACGACAACTGCGGATGGAACGGTGCCTTAAGCGACTTCTTCGGAGAGGGAACGAACGCGCCCTATCCCGGATCCGCCGGCATCGGCACCGTGATGGAGCAGACATGCGTCAACGGCGGAGCAGTATGGGACGGTCCGGAACTGATCTGGACAGAAGACTTCAAAAACCTCAACGCAACCCTCGTAGACGGCTATCTGAGGCGCAACTGGGGTACATTTCCAAACTTCAACGGCATATGGCTCGACATGTTCAGAAAAATCATAGATGGATCCATGTATATTCCATCCCGACAGGAAGTAGTAGGAAAGACCAAAATCGCTATCATAAACGACATCACGGGAGGAAGCGATGAGGACAGGTATGCCGCCTGGGACAATCTATACGACGGCCTCTACAAGCAACAGGATCCATTCAACAGAAACAACGGATACTGGATGGACAACTACCTATACCTGAAAAAGACGGGACGATACGGCACCATTCCCATAATGCCTGAGACCTACGACGAATCGGCAAAGCAGATACCGGCATTGGTAGCCAAATCCGAGCGTAACATCAGATGGGGGACTATAGACCGGAAAGTGGAAGAGTTTGACAGGCACTATCCCGAGGTCTCGGAAGGAGACCTTTACGTAAACCGATACCGTAACCAAATCGTCAGCTATACTCCCTATTCAAACGTAAGCGGCAAAAGGTCGGCATCGGCGAGGATACCGCTGATATACAATACCTGCGATACACTTGAACTAAGATACGACGTACTTTCCTCGGGGGTGATACGCGAATATGAAGACCATATCGATTTCTATCTTAACAATTTCCGAAACGACACCACTACTATCAGGGAAGATATGATCAGGCTTGAGGGCCTCAAGGTCAAGCCCACATACGAACTGAAAAAACATGACTCATATTACGCAGAGATAAAAGAACAATATGATGAGGAAGAAAAGAGCTACACGCTTTATGTCAGCCATCTCGGACCATTGGACCTTACAGTAGGATGCAGCGGGAACGCCGACAGAAGCGAAATGACGGACGCCATACCCTACGGTATAGCCCTCTCAGCTCCGAAACAGCCCGCTCCATTCAAAGGCACCGTGATAATAGAGGCGGAGGATATGGACTACAGAAGCGTGGAAAACGTAGCCTTGACCAATTCCGGATGGTGGGCGCCTGACTATTCGGAATTCACAGGCATGGGATTTGTAGAAATGGGGACAAACAAGAAAGCCACCCTGCGCCATTATCTCAACCTTAAAGAAGCCGGCTACTATGATATCCTTATCCGCTACTGCAATACTTCAGCCGATGCGGAAATGGAAGTGTCGGTCAACGGAGAGACACGGAACATCACCATAAACAAGGCTCAGAAAAACGAATGGAAAAAAGCCAAGGTGGAGGCATTCCTGAACGCGGGCGAAAACTCATTCATCATAACCAATACGTCGGGAGCAGGCCCGACGATCGACCAGATCATCTATATGCCTAAGGGAACTCCAAAAGAGAAATTCCTCGTGACGATAAGGGATGTGGAAAACGGAACCGTAAAGGCTGATGTGGCGGAGGCCGCGGAAGGAGAGAAAGTGACACTGACCGTGGTGCCGGAGGATGGATACGCCCTCAAGGAACTAAGGATAGTCAACTCCGTCTATTACAGCATGTCGAAGACCATAGCAGTCACCGACTCAGATGAAATCTCCTTTACAATGCCCGAAGACAACGTGACGATTCTTCCCATATTCATCGATACCACCTCAATCTATAAACTTGACTTCACAAATGTAGCGAACGGGGAGATTCCAGAAGGATGGCGTTGCATGCAGGAAAACAATGAGGTGCACCAATATCCCAACTCATTCTCCTCAGGAGCAAGGACCATGAAGGACTTCAACGGCTATCAGGGCAAAGCCCTATATTGGAGAAACAACAGGGCCGAATACGGAGCAATCAGCAACCACAGGCTTGAACTTGAACCCGGAGAATACAAGCTCTCATTCGCCATGGCAGCCTGGAAGGGAAATCCAAAATTCAATGTCACAATCAGGAATGCCGACCTGAACACAGAGACAGCTCAATCGGAAATATTCTCCACGACTGTGGATGCCAACGGCAACTCCTCAGCCGACGTTTCCGCTGAAGAGCGACATGAATTCACATTCACAGTAGCCGAAAAGGGCAACTACATAATACGTTTCAATGACAAAACCACCGTCGGAGGCTATCACGAATTCCTTCTTCTGGAATGCAAACTCAACAATACGTCAGATTCAGGTGTAGACAGCCTCACGGATGGCCGCAGCAATATCCCGGCAGGTATCTACACGCCACAGGGCATACGGATAAGCTCGATGCAGTCAGGACTCAACATCGTAATCGAAACGGACGGCAGGATAAAAAAGGTCGTAAAGAAGTAACATCACTTAGCTATTCGATAGAAAGCCCCCGAAGATCGTTTAGGATCTTCGGGGGCTTTTCATTGTTAATACGCACGTTGACGCACAAGCTGAGCGTCCTTGCCGTCATTTACTTGTTGATGTATTTCTTGCCGTTTCTGATAACAATGCCGCGGTAGGTATCATCAACGCGCTGACCGAAGACGTTATAGACAACATCATTGCCCTTTGCAGCTTCAACTGCTTCGACAGCATTTTCTTCTCCGCCCTTCTGGAACCAGAGCTTCACGTTGTCGACATATGTCTGGCTTACACACGGGAAGAAACCGATCGAGATATTGAAGGAAGTCAGCTTGCCGAATTCATCGCGAACCTGATCCGCATCCCAATGAGTTGGTGCCGTCACATTGTTGCCCTCATCGTCAAGTACGGGCTCACCGTTTTCATCCACTACGTTCTGATCAAAATCACGTTCCCTCCATTCATAGGCGGAAGGATAGAACTCCACGTGATGCCACTCGTTGACCGACGGGAGGCGTGAGTTGCCGCAAGAAGAGCCGTCATTGTTCGGACACCATCCCCAAGCATAGGATTCCTTCATCTTCAGGATGGGAGCGCCGTTTCTGCCGGAAGCCTGCTCATCAGGTTTGGTATAGTCTACACCGGGAATATCCGTCTCATAGATATCATATTCCACCAGACGGAGATCGTCGAATGTGTATCCTTCGGGAACCACAACAGCCTCGGTGATGAAGATCTGGGTCCAGCCCTGATATATGATGTGGGCGCAGTTGTTGTCGTAGCCATCCGGCCCCTTGTCTATAATCATATCAGGACGGTTGATACCGCCGCCGTTAGAGCCGAGATAGGGGGAAGAGAAAGCACCATCGACTTCACCCGACACTTCATAACCATCGAAATCAAACTCAACACACTTAGCAGTAGACTTGTCAAGGGCCGCTTCGTCTTTCTCACGCTGTGTCACTTCCTTCTCGAGATAGAAAGTCACCTGCTTGATGTAGTAGTTGGAAGATCCGTTGGCACCCATACAGAAATCGAAGCTCGACAGATTGCCTGAGTAAGGGGCATTATCGTCTCCCACGGTCATTTCAGACGGGTCGAAAGCCAGTGTATTCCACTCATCTACGGCCACTTCCTCCGCATAATAGAGGGGATTGGTGGCATTTCTGAGCTGAATCGCGAAAGGCACATTGTCGGGCTGTGTAGGTTTGTATTCCACCTCAATCAGAAGCACGTTGGAGAAGTTGAATCCCGAAGGAAGAGTCAGACCTTCATAGCGAGCCATTGTGCTCCAAGATGGATACCCTGCGTCATTGACTGCCGGAGTTCCATCCTCACCGATAGTCACACCATTGATCAGCAGAAGATTGCCTTCATCGGTAGCCACTACCTGCATGTTGTCGTTAGGACCGCCCCAGAAAGAGTTAAGCTTGAAGCCAGCTTCCTTCTGAGTGAAATCTACGATAAACTCTTCGGAGAGAGTCTCGGCATATGCATTGACTGCAAAAATGCCGGCCAGCGCAACCGCTGACAAGGATTTCAGATAATGAAATTCCATAAGAAAAATTTTTTAAGGTTAATAAATAGTATTGTTATAGAGTTGTTTCAAGGATGGAGGTCGAGGAAACAATGCAGAGAGTCGACAGAATCATTTGGATAGGCCTTTCACTATACCTTCGTAGACGAAGGAGCGGTTGCCGTTCTGCTGCCAAGGGGCCGTGTCCGTTGGGGTGTTAAGCACGGATGAGAAAGATATGCCTTTAGCGTCGTCGCCAAGCGCGGAAAGGAATGTGCTTATCATCAAGCCATAGTACTCCCCTATCCCCTTGCGCTGCTCTACCGATAGATTGACAGGGTTGGCCTGCATGCCGTTCTCATTAATCACATTGATCTTAAGAGATGATAGCCTTACCGGCTTGCCAAGCGATGCAAGGCTGCTGATTAAAGCCACAGTGCCGGCTTCCGCCGCTGTCTGAGACGACGCGTCAAGGTAGTATGAGGCATTGAGTACGATACTGACACCATCTACTTTCACACCCTGACGTTCGAGAGTCTGAATCTCAGCCTTGAGTGCGTCCACATCCGCCGCAACTGCATCGCTGACGGCAATGTTCTGGCCGACATAGAATACAGCATCACTTCCAACTTTGGCAACAACTGCCTTCTGCACATCTGCAAGATATTCAGTACCAAGATAATCACTCCACAGGAACCCGGCATTTCCTGATTCGAGAGGCTGATCCTTGATGACGTAATCCTTTACGGAACCGGCACAGATGTCGGTAATACCATCGATCCACCTATAGAGCTCACCATGGATGATTCCGGTCTTTTCCTCAGGAGTCTTAACGATTACAGTGTCATCACCGATGGGATGCTCAAGACGTATCGTGATGTCGTCGATGCAGCAGCTAATACCTGACCCATAAGCACCAACGGCAAGCTTGAATTTATTGACCTTAAGTTCGGCCTCCTTGAATTTAATGTTTGAGAGATCAAAGATATACTCCTCCCATCTGCCTTTGCTCAGATAAGGATTGGCCTTATCGTTGAGACCGGAAGCCTCTACCTGAATCCTTGCGGACGTAGGAGTGCCTTCAAGCAATAGGCATTTCAAAGTCACTCTCGAGACATCGGCAAGGGTCGACCCCTCGGGAAGCGTTACTTCTACGAGTGGCACATCCATAGTCAACTTGGTGCCACCAAGCACCTTTCCCTGCTGGCTGAGAGGATCGTCCATCACAGCGACATTTACGCTTCCGGCGGCTTTCTTCTGCGAGGCATAGGGAGTGCCTACCGCGTCATCCTCAAAATCATATACCAATATCTCCTCGTTCCATGGCTGATAAGGAATCACTACATCGGCAAGCAGAGAATTAAGATAAGAGGCCGATATGTTGACATCAGAACAGAGAGCGGGTCCGAAAACTCTGACTCCAGCTTTGCCGGCAGTCTCGACAAGAGCCGAAAGAGGAGTGAAGTCATAGGCACCCTCTTCTGTCATCAAAGCGGACGGAGTGATGCTTACAGCGCTTTCCACCTCGCTGAAATTTGTCTTTACGATACTGTAGGCCAGTCCTTGAGCCGCAAAGTCAGAAGGATCTACCGCCACACCAAGTGAGACACCGGCTTTTGATGCATATTCCGGAAGCACAGCATAGGAAGCAATCCGCTCGTCGAGAGCCACACTCTCCGGCTTGTCCATCTTGAAATCACCCTCATAGCCGTCGGCACAGGAAGCCATTGCCAAGGAAAGTGCGGGCAGAGCGTAGATAAACAACTTTTTCATAATTACAATTTATTGAGGGTTATTTTCTTTCAATGCTGAACGCCTGGGCGCCGTAGACATTCCGGGTACGGAGCACGAGAGTGTCTTTCGACCCAAGCTTCATATTTAGGCCTGGCAGATCCATGATATAGTCCAGATAGATGGCATCGCGGTCTTTGCCTCCGAGGCTCTGCTTCTCCCCTTTGGCCACAAACTTACCGGAGCCGGAGACCATTACGCCCTCCGTACCGGAAGAAAGCGTACAGGAATTGTCATCAGCAAACGATAGCACCACATCCACTGTATGTCCGGCACCCTGAGCATCCTTTACAGTCACAGGCAACACATCTTCCTTGTAGGCGGAAGTAGATAGGTCCACGACCTCGTCGTTCTCAACATACCGGCTGTGGCGGACAATCCTGGATGCCTGTCCTTCAACAGAGGCGTCATCTACGCCTCTGCGGAGATACTGGCCATGCCATGGATTGACAAACTTGACTCCGAAAAGCATGAAATTCTTGGGTTGTACCGACCAATGAGCATCATTTGTAAGCACCGGATTTTCCTCTGTTGCAGTGCCGGTAAGAATCCTGTCGGCTCCGGATACATCCGTCATGCGCACCGGAATCACATAGCAGTTGCCCACTGCCTTTCTGTCGGCGAAGAACTTGTCTGTCAGACGCACCTTCACTCCGCCATTGATCTGTCCTGAAGGTATACGGATCTGATTCGCGTCGATAGTATAGTAGTCGGAAGGCATCACCTCAACGAGCTGGTCGGAATCCTTGAAGTAGAATCCATCAACAATCGAAGGATCCACCACGTAGTCGATGAGCACGTTCTTCTTGTTGCTGTAGCCTCCACCCCAGGCTGCGACAATGCTTACCTCATGATTGTTGTCGGAAGTAAGGTCAACGTTTTCGTCAGTACCGAGTTCTATGGTGCGCATGCCGTACTGATTGGCAAAATACACTGTCTGATAGTCGAAATCGGAGAATTCGTTGTCTCCGTTATGGCAACCTGAAAGCAAAGCCAGTGCGGCAAGGGATGCGGGAAATATAAATTTACGTTTCATAAGATTGATCAGATTATTGCAGTATTAATGCCAGCCCATGTTCTGCTGGAGATTGCTGTATTTAAGTATCTCTGACTGAGGAATGGGAGGATAGGCCATATAGTCTTCAAAGTCACGCGTCTCGACATCAATGATCTTATATGTGCCGTCAGCCTGCCAGTCGATACCTTTGACGGTTTCGTTGAGGTCGAGTTTCCAACGACGGAGATCCCAGAAACGAGAGTTCTCAAAGCAAAGCTCGATGCGACGCTCGTTGCGGATAAGATCCCTCATCTTTTCCTTGGAAGCGGCACACTCCTCAAGGTATGCGTCACCGTTTGCAGCGCCGATACCTGCACGCTGACGGATGGCTTTTATCACATCGTAGGCAGAGAAACCATTGCCGCCGTCGGCCTTTGGTCCGTAGGCCTCGTTGGCCGCCTCAGCATAGTTGAGATAAATCTCGGTGTATCGCACGCGGGGGGTATAGTGAGGCTTAGTGGTGGTGGAACCTGCCGTGCAGTTCACGTCCATACGCAGTCGCTTCTTCATGTAGTAGCCAGTACGTGAAGAACGCTGTTCTACGCCGCCGATACCATCAGTGGAACCGGCAACAGTAGAGACCGTGACATTGTCGACACCGACCCGAGTGCTTCCGTTGTAGATTATGTAGGCACTCAACCGGGGATCACGGTTGGCATAGGGATCGGCAGCATCGTAGTCGTCGGCAATTCCAATGGGATATCCGCTTGCAGTCGGAAAAGCGTCGACAAGATTCTGAGAGGGATTCATCCGGCCGTTTCCGTTGAGGCTTGGAGGAAGATTGTCTGATTCCGTATTGTTGTTGTCAGCCACATTCTCACGCCAGATGATCTCAGAGGGATTGACGCCTTCCTGAAGATTGTCGGCGATACCGGCAACATAGTACTCGTAGGCACCGGCCTTCACGCCATCAATACCCTTGTTCTCCATGAGCAGGACAGCCGAAGCCTCGGCCGCCTCCGTCCAGGAAATGGAATTCCCGAATCCGTCGCTTGCAGCGAGAAGATTGAGGCGTGAGATGTATGCCTGAGCGATACGTCCACTGACAAGCTGGCGGAAGTGCGATCCCATCGTTCGGTTGTAAATAGCCACATCATCAGTATATTGAGTGTATTTGGCCGGCACTTCGTCCATATCCTCATAGTCGAGAGGAAGTATCTCTATCGCACGATTCAGGTCGGCCTTTATTTTCTCTACACATTCCTTGAAAGAAGGACGCGCCATAGCGGCATTCATGTCGTCGTTGGCACCGAGATAGCTTTCAAGATACGGCACACCAAGCAATTGACCGGCATCGTCATAACCGGCATGGGCGCGCAGAAGCTGATAGTGGAGGATTCCACGCAAACCGTAGGCCTCTCCGCGTAGACGCACAGAAAGCATCTCACGCCTCTCGGGATCGGCGCTCCACTCCACATCGTCTATTTTGGAGAGAAACTGGTTGATATACTGTATGCCTGCATAAGATCCCGACCATTCGTTGATGCCGGTCCAGGAAGACGATGTCCACCCGCCGGTAGCCATAGTGCGGAAACCTTCACTGTTCTGGTTCACTACGGCATTGTCTGTGGCATACTCCGTATTGGTATAGTAGCCGGAGAGGGAACTATAGGCTCTTGTCAGGAATCCCATAGCGAAGTCAGGCTCCGTCTCCATCTGGCTTAGATCCTTGAAGTTCTGCTTGGCAGGCTCAAAGAGGTCGTCGCAGCTTGTGAGTCCGAGGGAAGCTACAGCCACCATTGCATATAATAGTTTTTTCATACTGCTTTCGGATAATTACATGTTAAGTTTGCAACCTATGTAGATGGTGCGGAACTGCGGACCATAGAGGCTTCGTTCCAGATGCTCACGCTCCTTAGAGATAGTAAAGAGATTGTAGGCACCGGCATATAAGCTTATGCCGTGGATAAAACCCTTACCCGGAGTGATGTCATACGTTAGCTGGAGGTTGTCGAGGCGGAAGCAATCCCCCTTGGCAATCCAGAAAGTAGAGTTCTGGTAGTTATTGTCGCCGTTTTCAGTGGTCAGGCGCGGGAAGGAAGCAGTGGCCGCAGTCTCCGGAGTCCAGCGTCCGAGAGCCATCTCGGAGTATTTGCTTGTACCTCGTAGCCAGTAGTAGCTGTCGTTTTTGTAGAATTTACTGCCGCTCACGCCGGTACCGGAAAGGTAAAGGGTGAATTTCCTGTATTGTGCCGTCAGGTTGAGTCCGTAGACATAAGGAGAGGAACTCCATCCCATCTTTCCAAGATCCACCTGGTCTTTAGAGTCTATCACATCATCACCGTTTATATCCCTGTACTTAAGGTCGCCGGGGCGTACGGTACCGCCGAAAGATTGCTTTGGAGAAGAAGCGATCTCCTCCTCAGACTGGAAGAACCCCTCGCATATATATCCCCAGGAAGCGTCAAGAGCGTGACCCTGCCGGTAAAGATAGTCTTCCTCCCACACCTCGTCGCGTAGCTTAGCCTTTGAATCAAAGTACATTCCAGTGAGACCGAGAGAGAATTTCCAGTCGCCGAACTCCTTTTTGATATTGAACGTATAGTCCACACCGGTACGCTCATCCCTGTTGTAGTTGATATAGGGAAGGAAGTTGCCTGTGCCTGAATTGTAGAATGATGGATAGAGCGTGCTGGAACCCTGGGTAAGGAGGCCGTTGGTGGTCTGATTAAACCAGTTGGCATTCAAGTAAAGAAGACCGTCGAAGAGCGATGCGTCGAGGCCAAAGCGAAATTCCTTGCGGGTTATGAATGAAAGCCTGTCGTTGGAACCTCTCTTTGAAGTGGAGGTAGACCCACCTACGGTACCGTCGGCCCACTGAAACCAACCGCTCGATGGGGAGAACTGGTAGTCAGCCATGTATAGATACCAGTCGCTGATGTCTATATCCTGATGGAGGTTGGCATAGGAGCCCATAATCTTGAGGTCGTCGAGCCATGTACGCGATCCACTCATGAAATCCTCGTTGGATAGGCGCCATGCTATCGAGACTGCCGGAGAGAACGCGTTACGCCTACCCTCGGGAAGCTTGGAGGAGTGGACAAATGCGCCCGTGAGGTCGGCATAATAGCGATGACGGTAGTTATAGTCCAATCTCAAGCCTGCATTGACATTGCTCGGACGATGGTAGCCGCCTTCGCTCGAATGTCCGCCATCGGCGGAGAAGTGCTGCTGATAACCCCATCCTACCAGAGTTGCGTTGACGTTGTGGGCTTCGGCGAATGAACGGGCATAGTCGAACTGAGCGCTGAACATCATTGTCTGATGATAGGTAGACTGTCCTACGTACTCATTAGTTGACGACTTGTCCTCGTTAATCTTGTCAAGACCGATGATGATATCCTTTCCATTGGTATTGGCCCATGTAGGCTTATAGACAGCATAAGGCTGTGCATAAGCCTCGGAATAGTGGGCGTTGTAGTCCACACTATAGGCGGCCTTGAAAGAGAGACCCTCGGTAAGGCCGGAGAGATCGGCGTTCAAGGTAAGGTCGAAAAGGAACTTACGGTATTTCTGACGCGTGTATCCTGCAGCCAACGCCTCGGAGAAAGCATTTGTCTGATCGGAAGTAGTACCGCCAAGGAGATACTGTCCACCTACAAGATGGGTGCTCGTATTGATGTAGTCCTGAATAGATGCATTGTTCGGATCCATCATGCTCACAGGAAGCCAGGGTGAGAACCAGTTGGGACGCAGGTTAGCCGCACCTCCCCAGAAATCTCCACGGCCACTATAACTATCGCTTACAATGATGGCGGCATTGGTGGTAGCGGTGAGCCATTTCGCAATAGTCATGTCGACATTGCCGCGCACATTGAAGTTAAATGTATTTGACTTATGGTGCTCGCCGTACTTAATGAGGTCGTTGGCGTAATCCACACCTAAGTTCAGATAATACTTTGTCTTCTCCGTTCCGCCGTATACTTCGCCTGTGATGTCGGCCGTCGTCACGAAATCGCGCAGATAGTCGGAAGAATAGAAATCCACGTCCGGATATCTGTAGGGATTCGTACCAATCGCAGTGTTGTAGATTGTAGCCTGGTCATAAAGCGGCGACTTGCCGTCGTTGGCACAAGCTTCATTGTAGAGACTCATGTATGTGGCCGCGTCAAGATATTTCGGATATGACTTCGGAAGCATAGCTCCAACGTTTGCCCGCACATCGATTTTCATGGGAGCCACGTAGCCCCTTTTCGTAGTGATGAGTACGACTCCTTTAGCCCCCCGACTACCGTAGAGGGCTACGGCGGCCGCATCCTTAAGGATAGAGACGCTTTCCACCTCCGAAGCCTTTACGAGCGACGCATCACGCGGCACACCGTCGATGAGCACCAGAGGTGCCTGCCCCCAAATATTGCCGTTGTAGCCTCCTACATGGGTAGCTACGTCAGAAAGCGGACTGTTGTTGGCGTTCTTTTTGCTTATATCGCTGATGTTGACAAATGATGAGGCAGTGATCACGTCTCTCCTGTCAATCTTGCCGAAAGCTATGTTTACCAAGCTGTCCTGCGTCTCGTCTGCCGCCCAGGCCGGAAAGATGAAGAGCGAAAGAGCGAGAGCCGTCAGGCCTATATGAAATTTAGTATTCATTGATGATTCATATAAAAATGTGAGACGTAATGTTTACCAACCGGGGTTCTGTTCGAAACCCTCGTAGAGGTATGTGTCGTTCTTATTTGGAAGGGGAAGCCAATAATGGCGGCTTGTGAAATTGCGCTCACGCAAAACCTCTTCACGAAGGTTGAGCACCTTGTTTTCGGTAGAATTCTGAGAGAATCCAGGACCTCTGTCGAACTGAAAGGCAGTCTTCAGCGTATAAGGACGCTGCGTGATGAGCATCCATCGTCGGAGATCGTGGAAGCGCATTCCCTCGAATGCGAGCTCAACGGCTCGTTCGCGGCGGATCTCACTGAGGAAACTGTCCTTGGAATCAGTGAACTTCGGCAAGACATGCCCCACCTGCGCCCTGTCTCTGACTACATTGATCGCATCCTCTGCGGTGCGGCCATAAGCCGAAGAAGCCTGCTTCACTCCATATCCCACTGCCGTAGCCTCGGAATAAAGGAGATATACATCGGCAAGACGCATCAGCGAAAGCACGCAAGCCCATTGGTCGCGGACATTGCCGTTATGGCAGTTCTTAAGGGAGAGCTTGGCATTGAACAGACCTGTATAACAACCCTTCTGCGGATTAGCCCCTTCGCGGTCCGCTCCGCCGGTGAAGAGAGTAGCCTCAAGTCCCTGACCACCTTCGCCACAGAATTCGCCGTCGAATACATATGTCTTGTAGAAACGCGGATCTCTGTTGCGCCAAGGGTATTCGGGATCATATCCGGCCTCACTGTCCTTTACGGCTGCATCCTCGATCGGATAGCCGTTTGCCATACCGAAATAGTTGGAATAGTTGGCTGTAGGCCAGCACTTGACACCTGCGCTTATATGCGTCTGCGGACGGAAGTCGGTGTTCATGTTCCAAGACCAGCGACCGCTATAGTCGCGGATGTTCTCCTGAAGTATGGTCTCAGTGCCGCCGGGAAGAGCCTTTGAGTTATACACGAGTGTAAGGTCGTTGAAGCGGTCTATGGGAAGTAGCGAGTAGCGTCCGGTCTGCTCTGTCAGCTTCAGAGCCTGTCCGAGGGCCTCTGCGGCCTGCCTGCAGAAATCCTCATCGTAGACGGCATAGGCGTTGTTTCGCTCGTGGGAATCCCAGTTCATAAGGGGGCTTCCTGCCCATAGAAGCACCTTTCCCTTGTAGGCGAGCGCCATGATCTTGTTGGCGCGCATGTTGTTGTTGCCGAGTGTGGCCTTTCCTGCGGCAGTACTGTCCCAGTCAACCGGAAGCAGCTCCGATGCCCTCTGGAAATCAGCCGCGCATTTCTCAGCGCAGGCCTGCCACGTCTCCCGTGGCAGCGTGATGGTCTCGTCCGGTCCGATAGCGCGGTCGATATAGGGTACACCTCCCCACCATTCCATTACGAGATAATGAAACAGTCCACGGAAGAAATAAAGCTGACCCTCGATAAGGTCGCGTTCTTCAGCAGTTGCGTCTACAAGACCATCAAGCTTGGAGAGTCCTATGTTGGACTTCCTTATGGCATACCAGGCGTTTTCCCAGAGGTTTGCCTTGTAGCGGCGTGGGTTGTTTTTAGGATCATCATATGTGTTGGGATATGAATAGTAGCAAGTGGTGAATCCCCAGAAGTCGCCGTAGTCAACGCTGCGGGCGAACAGGCGTGTCTCCTGCGGCTCCCAATAGTCTTCCTCGCCATAATTGAAGGTAGTGTGGTATTCGTTGTTGGAGATAACCGGGATGCGATCGTAAAGCTCCTCCACGAATCCCTGGAAATTACGGAAGTTCTGGTATGGAACCGACTCATCTATGTCGCTGTTGGGAGCCTTGTCGAGATAGTCGGAGCAGGAAGTCGCGCCTATTGATGCGGCGACAAGAGCCAGCGTTATTATGTATTTAGAGATATTCATAATCTGCAATTTCATGAATCGTTAGAAAAATATACTGACACCCTTGATTCAGAGGGTCAGGTCTATGCCGACATTGAATCGTTTGAAGGAAGGATACACACCGTCGCCGGAACCGCCACGCTCACAGTCGTCGGGCATTTTTGTCCACATGAAGAGATTGTTGCCGTTGACGTATAGGCGCAGTGACTTAAGACCGGCCTTAGCCATCCATCTTCCTTGGAACTCATAGGATATCTCAACGTTTTTCAAGCGGATATAGGAGCCGTCGTAGAGATAGCGTGTTCCGTCGGCACATTCATCGATGGTGGTTCCCCAGCGTGGCTGAGGGAGATATGCACCATTGAAGGGAGTCCAGTATTCACCCTCGTCGTAAGCCACGTGGGCAGTGGAGCGGAAAGTAGGATATTTCACGTAGCGCATTACGTTGGAGACTCCATAGAACTGAGCGAAGATGCTCCAGTTGCGCCATTCGAATCCTACCGAAGCGTTGTAGGTGTTCTGTGGAGTTGTGGAATATCCGTAGGGAGCCTTGTCTTCGGTGTTGATCACGCCGTCGCCGTTGAAGTCGATGATGTTGTAGTCGCCCGGGAGCTTGAAGTCGTTGCCGGTGTTCCAGACAGTACTTCCGAGCACATCATCCCATGAAGTCAAGTTGCCGTGGTCGATATAGCTCGTCACCTGTCCCCACTCATGGCCTGCGTATTTCTGATAATCGGGTTTTAGGGCTGGGTCGTCGCGGAATTTTACTTCGTTGGTGGCATGCGTCATACTGAGATTGGTCCATACTCGCATGTTCCTGCCTATCTGCTTGTTGAAGCGGAGTTCAAGTTCGTATCCGTGGCTGTCCATACGGCCGAGGTTAGCCGTAGGGGCTTCCGCTCCGAAGTATGAGGGAATGGATGTGCGGTCGCCTCCTGTCAGGATGATGTCGGTACGCTTGTCGCGGAAGAAATCGACCGAACCTGCGAACATGCCTCCAATAAACGAATAGTCGACACCGATGTTCTGCTTCTCAACTTTTTCCCATGAGATATTCTCATTGCCGAGACGAGAGATGATGTAGAAGGTATATGGAGAGTTCTGAGGATTGATGGTTCCCATCTGGATGTTGCCCCCATAGCTGTATTGGGTCCGATAAAGATGGCGGTCTCCGGCATGGTCGTCTCCGACCTTACCAATCGATCCGCGGATTTTCAAGGTGGTAAGCAAGTTGTTTGCGCGAGCCCATTCCATGAAAGGCTCGTTGGAAAGCATCCATCCGATCGACATGGAGGGGAAGAACTCGAAGCGGTTTTTCGGACCGAACTTCTCGGATCCATTATAAGCACCGTTGAACTCAGCGAAATATCGGTAGGCCCAGTTGTAAGTCAGGCGGAACACCCAGTCTTCGCGGTATACCGGGAAAGAGCTGCCGCCTGTGGTCTTCTCACGGCTGAAAAGAGCGAGTGCGCTGACCTCATTCTGGCCGAACGAACGGTTATAGTCGAACTGGAATGAGTAATAGACCCTTCTGAATGTTTGATTGACATTCACTGCACCCGCCTGATGACCCCAGAGAATGGGATTTACGGTCACATCAAGGCCTGTCTGCGGATCAGGATTCTTTGGATGCTGGCTGCCGTCGGTAGGATTGACCCAATAAAGCTGACCTTCGTGATACTGGTCGTTGATACCTCTGTTTTCCTCCAGGAATTTATAGTCAAGAGCCAGTTTTGCACGGAAGCTCAGTCCTTTTGTCACGAAGTCAAGCTTCTGCACCAATGCGAGGTCGCTGTTTATACGGGTGTTGGTGGAGGTCTTATCACCGCCTGTCGCCAGTATCCTTACCGAGTTGGGCACGTCGGCGTCGCGGGGAGCATACCATCCCCACATGCCGTTTGAGTAGATCGGACGCATAGCATCAGGAGCTGACTTATAGGCGGAGCCCCAGTAGGAGTTTCCATCGCCGTTGTAGTCCCATGGAGTCTTTTGGGTGGCGTTAGAGCCAAAGAGGTTTACTGTCAGTTCGGTAGTCTTCGTCAGTGAGAAATCAAGATTGGAGCGTACATTTATACGGTTGTATCCGAATCCGGTCTTATAGCCGCGGTGGTTGTCATACTGCTTGAAAAGGTCGCCCTCGTGGGTGAAATCGGCAGAAGCGAAATATCTGACAAGCTTCGTTCCTCCGGATGCCGACACGGAAGCATTGTAGGATAAGGCGCTTTTCTTGAAGAGGGCGTCTTCCCAGTCGGTATTGGGATAACGGTCCCATTCCTCGGCGTCAGCAGGATTGCGGTATTTATCGATAATGGCAGCCGGAGTGTAGTCGCCCCAGCCTTTGTCGTTGAGCGCGGCTTCGCGCTCGATGGAATTGTTCATCAGATAGAACGTATCGTATGCATCGAATTTAGCGGGGAGTTTCGAGGCAACCTTCGCGGTCATGTTGACCTTTGCCGTGACTACCGCCTTGCCTTCACTGCCGCGTTTGGTAGTGATGAGGATCACGCCATTGGCGCCCTTCACGCCATATACGGCAGTAGCGGAGGCATCCTTAAGCACAGATATGCTTTCTATTGAAGAGATATCCACGGAGGCCATATCGCGCTCGATACCATCGACGAGAATAAGGGGATCACTGCCGTTCCAAGTGGATGCCGAGCGTATGATGATCTGCGGATCCTCTTCGCCGGGCATACCTGACGAGGCCATGGTGATCACACCGGGAAGATTGCCGGTGAGAGCGGCTCCCACACTGGAGACACCTCCGGCACGCTCAAGGGTCTTACCGGAAGTCTGCGTGATAGCGCCTACGACGGAAGCTTTCTTCTGCTGTCCGTAGCCTACCACCACAACCTCATCAAGTGTGGAGTCTGCGCTTTTCATCTCCACGTTCACCTGCCGGCGGGAATTGACCTTCACGGTCAGGGTCTCCATACCAACATAGGTGAAGCGTAGCTCAGCCTTTCCCAGATTGGCCACTTCTATCGAGTAGTCGCCGTCAAGGTCGGTCACTGTGCCGCCCTTTTGACCGACCACCATAACGGTCACGCCGATGAGCGGCTCTCCGGTGTCGTCGGTCACATTACCCTTGACTGTGTCGGCTCTCGCGCCAAGGGCTGAAGTCATGATGAAGATTAGCAACAAAGCAATGCAATGAAGCAGTCTGTGATCATTTTTCATCGCTGTCATTATTTAGATTGTTAATGGAAATTTCATGGTCGTTAGATTCGGTGCAAGCCAAACTCTGATGTTTCGGTTTTGTGGCCACAAAGTTACGTCGAATCGTCATCCTGCGGTTTACTCTATGATTCAAATGGTGCGCATTATGTATCACATACCGGGAAAAATCTCCAAAATTAATACAAATCCGTAATCACCATATTGAATATCAACATCTTATCCTAAACAAAAACTTTCCTGCATTCTTATATAAATCCATACAAACCATACATTACCTTACATAAAAGGCCATATCACGGACATCCTACCCGCAATCTCCTTCCCAGCCCTCACAGTCTTCCTCCCATTCCACCGTAACCATACCGGACCTACGCACACAGCCAAGAGCTTCATAAGACATGTTACATACTTTACGGCAAATGTAACATAGAGGTCTTTTTGTTGTGTTTCACCCCTTTCTGCAATATTTTCAGGACGCAGGGGACTTTGAGGAGTCAAAATAAAATGTTACCTTTGCAGACGTAACCATACAGCCATTCATCATGACCCATGTCAGAATTCTCATCTCGCTTATCTTAACAATGGTGTCTGCAATGCAGATATCAGCCCTCGTCAGATATGACCTGCGCAATCTGACATCACGCGAAATAACTCATATCATACAGGACTCCAAAGGATTCCTATGGATCGGCACAGACAACGGCCTCAACCGATTCGACGGATGGACCAACGTCACCTTCACCAACAATCCCGAAGATTCCACTTCTCTTAAAAGCAATATCGTGGAATCTCTATTTAACGATGCGGAAGGAAACCTATGGGTAGGTTCGGGGAAAGGTCTGCAGCGATATGAGCAAGGTAGCGGAAAATTCGAGAGCGTGGCATTTCCGGAAACACATCCACTATCAGTAAGATCAATCATTCAGAGAAGCGACAATGAACTCCTTATCGTCAGCGCTGGCTTCGGAACCTATTCGGTCGACACAAAAACGATGAAAGCCACACCCCTTGAATCGCTCAACCGACTCATCGGGACCAAATATTCCCATCTCATAAAGATGGATCCACTCAACCGAATATGGATAGGAGCAAGAGACGGCCGACTCCTGGCATTGGACAAGAACCTCAATAAACTTTACTCGACGGTTTTCCCAAAAGCTGTACATGACATCGCATACGACCGCAACAACAACCTATATGTGTCGACACTGTCTGACATATATCTATGGGACGCATCAAAACAGGAGTTCAGGCATCTTGACGGCACGCAGGGATGGAGCAACATCAAATTCCTTACAGACTCCAAAGGAAACATACTGATCCATACATTGGAAAACGGTGTCTTCAGGATGGAGGACGATACCATGTATCCTGAAGATAGCTACGCCGGACTAAAAGGGGAGGGAATACTCGACATGCTTGAAGACCGAGACGGCAATATATGGACAGGCACACGAAAGGGGGGACTCGCTATGCAACCAACGGCTCCGGAGCTTTTTAATTTCAGGGAAATCCCTACGGCCCCATCCGTCAAGACAGAGACTATATTCCCCTCAACTGACGGGAAAGGAATAGCAGTGGCCCTAAGCAACTGGAGCATAATGGTGTTTGACCATGACCTCAATCACAAAGCCACCTTTCAGTCGAAAGGACGCGTGACCTCATCATGCACGACCAGCAACGGACATATCCTACTGGGATATGACGACGGAAGAATAATGAGGTATTCCGAACACGGACCTGAACTTCTTGACAGGATAAGCTCCAAAGATATACTCGCGATAGCCGAAGACAATTCCGGAAGGCTTTATGCCTCCATTTCAGGAGAAGGCCTTAAATACCGTAACAGCGAAGGCAAATGGATTTCCGTGACTGAAGCCACCGCTATGGCCACCCCGGCCCATCTTGGCAACGACTGGATCAGCGTAATAGCTCCGGGATACTCCGGAGAAGTATGGCTCGGACACTTCAACGGCATCGACATCTTCAATCCCGACACCAATAGATTTACCGAAAACAATTCGGTAAAGACCCTTCGGTCGCATATAGTCTACGACATACTGCCGGCAAAGGACAAGACCATATGGATAGGCACCAACAACGGCCTCTATCATCTCTTTCCGGATGAAGACCGCATGGACCACTACGGCCCTGTGCAGGGAATGCCGGGAAACATCATATGCGGAATAGAGCAAGCCAACAACGGAGACATCTGGTGTACTACCAACAACGGACTGTCGAGAATCAGATATGCCGACAACAAAACCGTCAGCTATCTTACAGGCAACGGTCTCGGAGAACGAGACTACAGAAAGGGAATGCTTCTGCGCACTTCAGGCGATAAGCTTTTCGCAGCCGGATTCAAAGGCCTTACCGCATTCTATCCGGACGCTATCAACGACACCAGACCGCTTTCTCCGCCGATACTCACGCGCATCAACCTCAGCAGCAGGAACGAAGGAAATACGGAAATCTCCTATGCCGATTCCGACAAAGACATATCCGCAGAAGTCCTGTTGAATTATTTCCAGAACACATTCTCACTTGAATTCTCAACATTCGACTTCCTCAATTCCGGAAGTATCTGCTTCGAATACAGGATTCCCTCGCTCAATAAGGAATGGCACATCAATCCTCCGGGCGACAACAAAGTGGTCTGCAACTATATGGAGCCCGGCAGCTATATCCTTGAAATCAGGGCCACTGACAACGGCCAGACTTCTCCAGCCACCTCAATACTCATAAGGATACTTCCACCCTGGTATCTGACCATATGGGCGAAAACCGTCTATGCCATAGTCATCCTCCTAATAACCGCAACTGTATGGTATGTGATTCGCCGCTACCGACAGCAGCGCCGAAAAGAGGAAATGGCTGAGGAGAAATTCAAGATGCTGTATAATTTCGCACATGAGCTCCGCTCGCCAGTCACCTTGATAACAAGCCCGCTGACATCTCTGATAAGAGAAGAAAAGGACGAAAACAAAGCCAATACCTTCAGGATGATACAGCGCAACGGCTACCGCATCACTAATCTGGTCAATCAGATGCTCGACGTCAGGAGAATTGAGAAAGGCCAGATGAACCTTCTATTCTCAGAGACCGACCTGAAGGAATATATCGGACTTATCATTGATGAATTCAGGCTGCAGGCCGAAACAAGGAGAATAGACCTTTCCTTCTCGGCCCCCGACGGCCGGATAGACGCATATATAGATCCGGACAACTTCGATAAGGTGATTGTAAACCTCATCGGCAACGCGCTCAAGTTCACTCCCGACGGAGGGTCAATAGACGTGACCCTGCGCAAAACGACAGGACCTGACGGAAAGGAGCAGGCACTCGTGGAAGTGGCCGATACCGGATCAGGAATACCTCCGGAGAACCTCAAGCACATCTTCGACCGCTTCTATCAAGTAGACCGTAAAAGCAATGGATTCGGCATAGGCCTCAATCTTTCGAAAATGCTCGTCGACATGCACCAAGGCACGATTCGCGCTTTCAACAGAAACGACGGAAGCGGAGCCAGGTTTGACGTGACGCTTCCATTAGGAAGAGCGCATCTCAAAGATAAGGATATAAGGGATACCCCAGACATAGAAACGCCTAAAAGATACATTGAAGCGGATGAGAGCATGGCTTTGCCGGAGGAGGATAATTGCAGGAAAGGAAACCACAGCCACCGCATACTTATAGCGGATGACGACGACGAGATACGCAACTATCTGAAGAAAGAACTCGGCAACTCATATAAGGTGATCACCGCAAGCGATGGCGAAGAGGCATATGCCATAGCGCTTGAGAAGAATATCGACCTGATTGTATCCGACATCATGATGCCTAAATCAGACGGCTTCGAACTCCTCAGGAAGATACGCAGCAACGCCGATACAGCCCATATCCCCATCATCCTTCTGACCACTTCCGAAGACTTCGATACGAGGATGTCGGGATGGGAAAAAGGAGCCGACGCCTATCTTACGAAACCATTCCGCATCGAGGAACTAAGGCAGCTTTGTGCAAGCCTGATCTCAGGGCGCATACGTCTGAAGGGACGCTTCAGCCATGGAGAGAAAATAGAAGGGAACATCGACAAAGTCGAGCTTAAAGGCAACGATGAACTACTTCTCGAAAGAATCACAAAAGCCATCAACGAAAACATAGGCGATTCGGAATTCGGAGTGGAAGAGCTGGCTGAATCCGTAGGACTCAGCAGGGTGCATCTTCACCGAAAGATGAAAGCTCTCTTAGGCCTGGCTCCCCGCGACTTCCTAAAAAGCGTCAGGCTTAAGAGCGCGGCCGAAATGCTCCTGAAGAGGAACACCAATATATCCCAGGTGGGATATTCCGTCGGATTCTCCAGTCCTGGACAGTTCTCGGAATCCTTCAAGAAATATTACGGTTGCTCACCAAGCGAATATATAGCAAAGGAGACCGGAGACGATGCGGCTCCGGTAAAGGAAAATGCAGCGGATGTTGCGGATTAGAAAGGATATGTTACAAATTCATAAATGCGGCTACATAACTATAAGGATTTGGCATAAAGATAGATGAAGATTCTTTTAGGAAAAGCTAATTTTGCATTGTGAATCCCTAACCTTTTACCGAAACACAAATACCATTAAGACACATGCGCAAATCCTTATTGCTGACCCTCGCCCTATCTATGATGTCGGGCGGTATCAGACTCGCTTCAGCCCCAACAGTCAGGATCTCCAATCCTATGATCTGGGCCGATGTTCCCGATCCCGACGTGATCCATGTAGGCGACTGGTATTATATGGTCAGCACAACGATGCATCTGATGCCCGGATGCCCGGTCATGAAATCACGTAATCTCGCCGACTGGGAGATAGCGGGGTATGTATTCGACCGCATAGAAGACAATCCCCGCTATGATCTACTTGAGGGAAGCGTCTACGGGCGTGGACAGTGGGCTACATCACTTAGATATGCCGACGGCAGATTTTATGTGCTGTTCTCACCCAACGACCAGCCCTACAGGTCGTTTGTCTACACTGCTACTGATCCCGCCGGAGAATGGACGCTCGTCTCGCGATGCGACCATTTCCACGACTCGTCGCTCTTTTTCGATGACGACGGAAGAGTATATGTCTTTTCCGGATCCGGCACCATCAAGCTCAAGGAACTCGAGCATGACCTCTCAGCCGTAAAAAAAGACGGAATAGATATGGCTGTAATCGTGCCAGACGAAGAAGAGACCGGTCTTCTTGAGGGGAGCCGCGTAGTCAAGCACGATGGAAAATACTACATACTTGCCATCTCCTGGCCTCAGGGCAAACCAAGAAGACAGGTCTGCTACAGAGCAGACCACATTACGGGCCCATATGAGAAAAAGGTAATCCTACAGAGCCAGTTCGCAGGATTTCCATACGTCGGGCAAGGCTGCATAGTAGATGACGGAGCCGACAACTGGTGGGGAGTCATATTCCAGGACCGAGGAGGAGTAGGACGAGTGCTGACTCTCATGCCATGCACATGGGAAGAAGGATGGCCCATGCTGGGAGACGAGAACCGAGAAGTGCCTGCGGAAGTGGAGGTCGCCTCATCAGATAGCGCACATACCTCTCTATCGGCAACCGACCATTTCGACTCTCCCACCCTGGCAGTGCAATGGCAATGGAACCATAATCCCGACAATTCCCGTTGGTCGCTCACTGAGCGTCCGGGACATCTGCGACTGCATACAGGAAGGGTAGTAGGAAACCTCTATGAAGCTCCCAACACCATAAGCCAGCGTATGGAGGGACCGGAATGCCACGGCTGCGTAAAAATCGATATTTCACATATGAAGGACGGCGATGTAGCCGGATTCGGAGCCTTCAACGGACACTCAGGCCTTCTTTCCGTCAAAAAAGAAAACGGACGCTCCTACCTCGTCAGCCATTCTTCGGTTGTAAATCTGGATGGCAATGAAAAAGTCATCGTCGGCACTGACGATACCGAAGAAGAGAGAGTATTGCTGAAAAAGAGAAACATCTATCTGAAGATAGACGCCGATTTCAGACTCGGACAAGATATGGCATATTTCAGCTATAGCCTTGACGGTGACAAGTGGATTGAGATAGGAAAACCTTTCAAGATGCGCTTTGATTACAAACGACTCTTCATGGGCACCCGCTTCGCCATCTACAATTACGCTACCGTAAAGCCGGGAGGATACGTAGACATCGATTATTTTGAATATTCAAAAACACCTCAAAGCACCGACATGGTATCCTACAATCATTGACTGAATATTGAACGCAACTGAATATTGAAATATAATGGAAAAAATCTAACTTATAGTTCGGGCAGAAAGTAAATATGCATTTTCAGTGTCGGACGAACACTGTCGAGCGCGGACGCACGAACCGTGCGTCCCTACGTTCCAACGGATGTCGACATGTTGCATGACACGAAACTGAAATGCACAAATATATAGAGTCTGCACTATAAAATCAAGTCAACGAATTCAGTTAAGAAAGAGAGGCGTAGATGTGATATCTGCGCCTCTCTTGTTGTAAACCTCTGATTTTAAAATTTAGGATAGTAAGTAGCTCACAAAAATTAAACGATAATATCAATACAAAGTAGTCTGGAAAATCTTTATATGATAAATGCGGCTAATCTTGGCCATCTTGGCATTGTCGCTCACTCACTTAGCTCGCTAAGCTCGTTCGCTCCGCAGCCAAGCTGACTCAAGATTATCTCACATTTATCATATAATTAATTTTTGCGAGCTACTTACAGGTTCATAATTTTATTTTGGTATTTTTGCCTTTGTAGGTGATGGTCTTGGATGTGTAGCCCTTACGGATGGTCATCTTTCTTGCGGCAGGGGCATCAGGGTAGGTGCCGTCGGCTTCATCTATGGTCAGGGTGTTTCTGCTGTCGTCCCAGTGCATGCCTATGCGGGTCAGCTCTCCCTTCTCGAAGTCGTAGGTGTCGCCGGCATCGTCATAGAGTGTGAAGTGAGCGTCTTTTCCGGGATAGATGTCGATTGCAAGGGGCTTGCCGGCAGAGGCTCCGCTGTATTCAACTGCTTCCGTGGTGGGGATTATGCTTCCGGCCTTGACGAAGAGGGGGAGACGGTCAAGTGGAGCATCAGCCTCTATCATTTCACCTCCGACAAACCTCGTGCCGGTCCAGAAGTCGATCCATCCTGCTTCGGATTTAGGGAGATAGACTGAGCGCGACTTGACCCCGGGATCCGTGACGGGGCAGACCATTATGTCGCCAAACATATACTGGTCCTTGATGTCGAAAACATTGCGGTCGTCCGGAAAGTCGAACGCAAGAGGACGCGCCATGCTGTAACCGCTTCGGGTCTGAGCATCGGCCATGCTGTAGATGTAGGGGAGCATGGAATAGCGGAGTCGGATCATTCCGAGTATTGCGTCATAATACGGAGAGCCCTCCTCGCCGAAATGCCATATCTCGCGGGGTGTCTCCGTGCCATGGCTACGCAGTATGGGAAGGAATGTGCCCCATTGGAACATACGTGTATAGAATTCCTTGTAGGCGTCATCATTGACCCCGTCTGGAAATTCCCCTTTCCAGAACCATCTCGGAGTGGTCTTTACGAAAAAGCAACCTATGTCGGTAGTCCAATAAGGATTTCCCGATGCGAAATAATTTAAGCTGCCGGGAATCTGCTTCTTGAATGAATCCCATGATGCAAAGGTGTCGCCGTTCCAGGAAACCGTAGCGTATCTCTGCTGCCCTGCGAAGGATGAGCGTGTAAGGTTGACCACCCGTTTTCTGTCGGTAGCGGCTCGTTGATGCTCGTAGATTCCCTTGGCGTGGTTGAGTGAGTATAGGCAGGCCCGCCCGGCCCCCAACGCCTCGGAGAGAACGGCATCGTTGAGACGCCAGCGGCGCTCATGGTCGTCCCAGGAATAGGGACGTCCGTTTTCCGGTTCCGGCATACGGTTCCAGTCGCCGTCGAGAGGTTCGCTGCTGTCACACCACCAGCAATCGAAGCCGTTTGAGAAGAATTCCTCTTCGGCATATTTCCAGTATAGGTCGCGACCTTCGGGACTGAAGGCATCGTAGACGGAATGCTCAAGCATGAGCCCTTTGCTTCTGAAATCCTCCTCTTCCGGGCAGTACTGAGGGTTGGCCCAGATGCTGACCATCAGTTTGGCATCAAGCGCATGCACAGAGTCGGCGAGGGCCTTAGGATCGGGATAGTGCTCGCGGTTCATCTTCATGTAGCCCCAGCCCTGCGGCCAGTAGTTCCAGTCCTGTACGATTACATCTATCGGGACATGGCGACGGCGGTATTCCTTAAGGGTATTGACGATGTCGTCGGATGATACGTAGCGTTCCTTTGACTGCACATAGCCGAACATATACCGAGGCATCATAGCCACATTGCCTGTCAAATATCGATAGCCCGCCACCACATCTTCCGGCATCCCACCCTTGATGAAATAGTAGTCTACAGTGTTGGCCGCCTCCATCTCAAGAGTGGTCTCAAAACCGGAGGAGACCTCCCCTATCTTCATTCCCTGTCCTTTGTCTTTGCTGTCGAACTTCATTGAGCATCCGGCATCGAAAAGCAGGCCATAACCGGCAGTAGACACCATCATCGGGATGAATATCTTCAGGTTGTGCTGGGTTAGATACAGGGTCTTGCCGAGAAGGTTGACGTAGTCTTCCATCTGCTGGCCAAGCCCGTAGAGGGCCTCTCCGGCCGACATATCGAACGTGATTGCGAAGCGCTGCTTCATCCCGAGCGTATCACGCCTGAGTATATCCTTCACCGTCACCTTGCCGTTGGCGGTCTCCTCCATATGGGCTGAGGCTTCGTCGTAGATTATCTTCTCTTGAGCAACCCTTTCGAATTTCCGCGGGACATTTACGGATTCGCTCAGTAATATTCTTTTTGCAATCGGGTCAATGAATGTCACTCCTCCCCTGCCATCGACCGTGACTTCGAGTGAGTCCGTCGCGTAGATGGAGAGGTTGCCGGATTTCGTCACGTCTACATCCACAGGATATTTCTTATAGACGCAGACTCCTGTGGCATTGTCGGTGACAGTGCCATCAGGGGTCCAGCGAACCCTTGCTATGGTAGGGGTGACAAAGTCAATGACGGGGGCAGCGGCTTGCGCCGATATGTTCATTAATGTGAGGAGGAGGTATAAGATGTGTTTCTTCATGGGTCATTTCATATGATGGAAGACCCTCCTTTTCTTTAGGAGGGTCTTCGTATTAGTTACCTTTTACCGGCACGAGGCGGTTGGGAAACCGCCTTCCCATATCAGTCGATGCCGGCGATGGTCTGGATGCGGCCGTCCTTGTCGTAGGTTAGTTCGCAGACCTTGAGGCTCCTCAGCCATGACTTTCCTCCGGAGGGGACGCTGTCGTGATGGAACAGATACCACTTACCCTCATATTCCACTATGGAGTGATGGGTGGTCCATCCTACTACCGGGGTCAGTATCTCACCCTGATATACGAAGGGTCCGTAAGGATTGTCGCCTACTGCGTAGCAAAGCAGATGGCTGTCGCCCGTAGAATAAGAGAAATAATACTTTCCGTTGTACTTATGCACCCATGAGGCCTCAAAGAAACGGTGCGGATCGTCGGCCTTAAGCGGCTCTCCATTATCATCCACTACCAGGATGGGACGAGGCTCCTCCGCAAACTGAAGCATATCCTTGGCCAGACGGACACAGCGGCTTGGAAGTGAGGGCTCGTCGCCTTCCGGAAGATAGGCGCTTTCGAGGGCCTTGTTGTCCTTATAGCGCTGAAGCTGGCCTCCCCATAGGCCTCCGAAATAAAGGTAATATTCATCACCGTCTTTCAGAACGCAGATATCCATGGAGTAGCTGCCGCGTATGGGATCGGGTTCGGCAACGAACGGACCGTCGGGACGTTCGGCTATGGCTACTCCGATACGGAAGATGTCGTTCTTGTCCTTGAGAGGGAAGTAAAGGTAGTACTTGCCGTCTTTTTCAGCGCAGTCACAATCCCAAAGCTGCCGTCCGGCCCATGGGATGTCGGCGATGTCGAGGGCCTTGCCATGGTCGGTCACCTTGCCGGTCATGGGATCGCCGTCGATCGAGAGTACGTGCATATCTTTCATCACATACTGGTCGCCGTTGTCGTTCTCCACGTTCTCGCACTCCCAGTCGTGGGAAGGATAGATGTAGAGCCGGCCATTGAAGATGTGTACGCTGGGGTCTGCCATATAGTCGGCAGGGAAAAGGTATCTTTTTTCGGGGTGTAGCATTGGGGTTGGGTTGTTGGGTTGGTGGGTTTTTTGGTTGTTGGGTTGGTGGGTTGTTGGGAGGTGGAATTCATGATTTATCATGATATATCATGTTGTAGCATGATGCATCATGGATAATTCTAAAATTCTCAATTCTAAAATTCTCAATTCTTAATTCTCAATTCTCAATTATTTCTGCCATGAAGGGCTTCAGATTATAATTTCTATCGAAGAGGAGGGGGTAGTCGGTGCGTCCGGGGATGGGGAAGCCGTTTTTCCACGACATCCCGTCGGTAGTGCCCCACCATGTGACGCGCGATATCTTGTCGGCATGCTTCTTGTAGAGTGCCACGACCTGAGCCATGCGGTCGTTCCACTGCTTGCTGACCTCTTCGGGGAGGCCGTCGGGATATACGTCGAATTTCTTCATCGCTTCCTTTCGCTCTTCCGGACTCATCTTCGCCATCGAACCCACATCAGCGCTCATCTGCACGGTGGGGAGCGCCGACATATCGAGTTCGGTAATCATGACGTTGCAGCCTGTGCCGCTAAAATCCACGATGCTCTTCTCATATTCATCAAGAGCGGGATAGTCCATACCTATATGGCTCTGCATTCCGATGCCATCGATGCGGAGACCCTGCTTCTTAAGGTCGTTGACAATCCTCACGTAAGCCTCGCGCTTGCGGGGATTGAACATGGAGTAGTCGTTGATGTAGAGTTCGGCCTCAGGATCCGCTTCATGCGCATATTGGAAAGCGAGGGGAATGTATTCCTCGCCGAGGATCCGATAGAAGGGCGATTTCCGGTAGCTGCCGTCGTCTTCTATCGCCTCGTTGACCACGTCCCAGCCTTTGACCCTGCCTTTATAGCGGCCTACCACGGCATATATATGGTCTTTCATGCGCTGCTTCAAGACTTCGGGACTTACATCATTGCCGTCCTTATCCACCGTGAACCATGGAGCAAGCTGTGAATGCCATATTAAAGTATGTCCGATGATGGCCATATCCCGGTCTTCACCGTATTTCACGAACTTATCGGCGTCATCCCAGAAGAATTCCCCTTCGCGGGGCTGAAGGACTTCGTTTTTCATACAGTTCTCAGCCACGATTGAATTGAAGTGAAGGCTTACTATGGAATCGGCCTTAGGGTCTTCCCCGTTGATGTGACGGACAGGGATGGCGGCTCCGATAAGGAAGTCGTCCTTGAAATGGTCTTTGACCGTAGCCACCTGCTGCCCTTCCTTAGCGGAAGAACAGGAGGCAGCGAGAAGGGCGGATGCAAAATAGCAGAATAGATGTTTTTTCATGATTTTGTGATTCAGTGATTCAGTTAGAGGATATGGATGTGTTGTGTATTAATATTGGGCAATCTGCCCTTCCATCAGTCTTTATTGTGACGTGCTTCAATCTCACGGTTTATTTCATCGATGCGCTCATCGCTGAGTTCATAACGGGAGATGATCACCATCGCGAGGATAAGCAGCAAGGCGGGAATGACGGCTACGAGCCAGAGGATACCCTGCTGTGCGAATACCGTCTGCTCAGCGGCATCCTTGTCGAAACCCACGAAGGCGAGTACAAGTCCGGGCACTACGCCTCCGAGAGCCATTCCGGCCTTATAGAAGATACCGGTCAAGGCGTTGACGATTCCTGATATGCGGCGGCCATGGGTATACTCTCCGAATGAAATCACCTCCGGGACGAGGGCCCACATGTAGCCCGTAGCGACGATGACTCCTGTAGACTTGATGAACTGAGCTATATAGACGAGCCATATGTTTTTGAGGAAAGGCACCATGGTCACGATATAGAGGAGGGTCATGCCGACGATGGCGGTGACGAGGAAGATATTGAACATCCCCTTCTTTCCTACCCTCTTCTTTATGGCCGGAATCATAGGCATGAAGATGAAGGCAGGGATGGAGCCGAGTCCCATGAAGATGGAGAGTTCCCCGGCATTGCCGTGCATATTGTAGTTGATGTAGTAGGCACCTGCCGAGTTGGCAATCGCCATCATTCCGAACGCAGTGATGAAGAAGAAGGCGAGCACGCGGAGCGGACGGTTGTGAACGAATTCCATCCAGAGGTCGGAAACCTTAACGTTTTCAGTTTCGGATCTGTCCATCACAACCCTTTCCCTGCACTGGAAGAAGCAGAAGAAAAGCAGGGCGAGACCTACGAGGCCGTAGATGGTCATGGTGGCGAGCCACGCGGAGTCATGGGTCGACATGTCTTCGGTCTCAGCAGGGTCGAACATCTTCAGCACGATAGGAATACCCATACCTACTGCCAGGCCGCCGACATTCGCCATGAACATACGTACGGAAGTAAGTTTCGTGATCTCGGCCGTATCGCGGGTGAGGGAGGCATTGAGGGCGCCGTATGGTACATTGACGAGGGTATAGCACATGGAGAGACCTACATATGTGATGTAGGCGTAGAGGAGCGAGCCTGAGAAACCATTCCAGAAACAGAGGATGGCGAAGCCGGTCAAGGGGATACCGCCCAGAATAAGGTAGGAACGGTATTTACCGAGCCGGGGCTCATGCTTGTCGACGAAAGTGCCCACCAATGGATCCCATATCACATCTATGATCCTGACTATAAGAAACATCACGGCGGCGACCGCCGGGTCGAGACCATAGACGTTGGTATAGAAGAAAAGCAGATACATGCTTATGGTCTGATAGATCAGGTTCTGGGCAAGGTCGCCCGAACCAAACCCGATGCACTTTAGCATCGAGACCTTGTAGAATCCTTTCGATTCTAAGTTTTGGCTGGTTGAGATGGGTTCCATGGGTTATTTTCAGTTAGTTGTCAGTTGCGGGGTTATTCATGATATATCATGATGTATCATGTTTTATCATGATGCATCATGAATTTTAATAATTGATTATCAGTATTTGAGGAGGGTGGCGCCATTTTGAGGGATGTTGAGCTTTATCCTGCCTTTTTTGTCGGCTTTTACGCTCTTAAGGGAGCCGTTGAGGTTATTGTCGTCACTGTAAAATGCAATTTCTTCCCCGGCCTTATAGCCGGGGAGTTCGATCTCAGCCTTGAGCGGAGTCTCCTCCGCATTGATGGCGGCCACATACCAGTCGTCGCCGCTTCGACGCGCCAGAATGATGTATTTGCCGGGATAGCCGTCGATGAATTTCACCTCATCCCACTCCGTAGGCACTGCCTTCATGAAGTCGATCGCCCAAGCCGGTGCATCCTCAAGGTTGTTGGGAGCAAGCGCGAAATGCTGCACGGGACTCTGGAAGAGCACTGCGGTAGCAAGGGCGAATACGTCTGAAGTCTTGCGCTCGCTGCCACGTCCCGGTTCGTTCTTGGAGTTATACCATTTGTTGAGGGCGCTTCCTCCGAAGTCCATGCTTCCTACAGCGTTTCGGATGAATGGATGGGTGGCGGCATTCTTTGCCTCCGCGTCGCACATCGCCTGTGAGAAATGGAGGTTTTCACTTGCAAGCACCGCCTCAGCCGCCGCAAAGTTGGGATACATGCGGTCCCATCCCCTCGGAAGGGTGCAACCGTGGAAGATCACGAGTATGCCGTGGTCGTTGGCGTCGGCGAGGATATCATGGTAGAGGCGCATGGTCTCCTGCTTGTCGCCACCGAAGAAATCCACCTTTATGCCACGGATACCGTTTTCCTGCATCCATTTCATGTCTTTACGACGCTTTACGATATCGTTCATCACTCCGCGCGGTCCCTGGGGAGCATCGTTCCATGAGCCGTTGGAGTTATACCATAGATATAGGTCCACACCTTTCTGCTTTCCGTAGGCGGCCAGCTTCTCAATGCCTTCGTAGCCGATCTGAGAGTCCCACAGGGCATCGACCAGAACCGTATCCCAGCCCATTGCCGCGGAGAAGTCTATGTATTTTTTCTGCTCCTCGAAGTTGCAGCTCGGATCCATCTTAATGATCCAGCTCCAGCTTCCTTTGCCGTAGTCATATTCCTTTGACGGTTCGTAAAGCGGCTGCACCACGTCGAATGGTATCGTCGTCTCCACTATGGGAGCGAGTGTCTCGCCTACGGTTACAGTACGCCAGGGGGTGCCTCCCGGAAGTGCGATCTGCGCGCCTGTGGAACCAAAACCATTGTTTTCGGCCGCCACGGCGTAAGCTATACCGTATTCGTTGCCGGATTTATTGGCAAGATGCGAGGCCACATAGTCACCCGCCAATCCTGTCTCGGAGATTAGGGTCCAACCGTGGTCGCCGTTCTTGAAAAGACAGGGAAATACATACCCGTTGCCCCAGCCGTTCTTACCCATAGAGTCGTCAAGGTCGTAGTTGGTCTCGTAGCTTGGGGCCGTGCGTGCGAATCCTGTCATGGGATTCATCTGCGGACAAAGGAATGTAGTGGTTCCATCAGGCATCACAAAGCCTGTGGCTTCGCTCTCCACTACGCAGCAGAGCGTCTCCTTCTGCGGCAGCATCACATAGCGGTAGGCCACGTTGTTGTCGCTTACCTCCACCTGGAACTCGAAGACCGGAGTGCCGTCTTCGCGGCAGAAGGTGAAGTCGGATGTATTGGCCTCATAGTCTACCTTTCCGGTCTTGATGTTGTTCAGCGCGTAGGAATCGGAGCGCTTTGCAGGACGCACTTTCCCGATATTGAGTCCGGCGGTGAAGTCACCGATATTGGTCTTCAGGCCGAGTGGAGATCTGAGCAGGAAGTCGGTGCCGTTGTATCTTACGGAATACGATGGCTCGAGGCCATCGTCGGAGACGGTCACTACAGTCTTGCCATCGGGGCTAACCACATCATAGCTCTCAGCCACAGCGGAAAACGCTCCTATAAGGGATAAGGAAATCAAAAATTGTCTTTTCATATGTTTGAATCGGTTAATTGAAGTCATGCAAAGATAATGATAATTATTCAGTCATCCTATACATGGCTACAAATCCAATAGTGTTAGTTACCGTTTTCAGTATAGGGAACGATCGGATCGGTGACACCCATGGTTGCGAGCATCTCAGTGGCATAGCGGCATCCGAGCACCCGGTAGCCGTGGGCCGTGAAGTGGAGGCCATCGCCGTTGTGGGGAAGATTGGCTGAAGAAACACTATGAGCCATCGGGAAGTCTTCCGGAACATTGCCTATTATGGAATTCATCGCCCCGCAAGATCCTCCCATATCCGAAGCCACTACTTCCCCCGCGATGAGGGGGATTGAATTTGGTTCGAGAGAGAGGTCGGTGATAAGATCATCATAGATCTTATGCACCTTATTCCACCATTCCGGGTCGCCGGTATTCGACTCTCCCTGATGTAGAAGTATACCTTTGATGACTCCGGCATCCTGCGCTTTCTTAGCGCAGGCGACCAGACGCGCATAAGGGGCATCGTCGTAAGCCTTCATATAGTTTTTAAACCAATCGGCCTCATCGGCAAGGGCAGTCGGATCGAAATCCTTATCAAGATGCTCTATCCTGCAGCCACCGATCGCTACACCCACCACTCCTACCCGCACGTCTTCGGGAAGGTTGCATGTCATCATACGTCCGAAATAGTCCATAGGAGTTAGGCCGGTCTGTTCGCGTACGAGCGGCGGAGCGGCTACATACCACTCCCCCTGAGTGCGCTGAGGCTCGGAGAAGTCCACGCAAGCCATCATCCGGAAACGCTCCGGGACGTCCTGACGGTCAATCGGCTCCACACGGGCATTGCCCTCCATGTTGGATTGGCCGAGACATAGGTAGATATGGAAGTTCGGGTCGGCCGCCTGAATAGAGAGAGCCGATGCTATGGCGGCAGCGGAACATAGCAGTTTATTCAGTATATTCATCTGTATGGGGTATAACTCATTTAAACAGCAATGGAACAAACTCATTCAGGGAACGGCGCCATGTGAGCCATTCATGATGGGTGCCTGGCGATTCGTAGTAGATATTGTCGATGCCCGCATCCTTAAGTGCGTCGGATATCTTCGACGCTCCGAAATTCTCTTCCGAGCCCATGCTCAGAAAAAGAACCTTCACTTTGTCGTTGAACGCCTTCGAATCCTTAAAGACTCCACCGTAGGCATTCCCGAGACCATCCTGAAGAGCGAACAAGGCTCCGCTGAAACTGCCGATGTGGGAGAATTTATCAAGATTTGAGAGAGTGATATCGAATGTCTCCTTACCTCCCCACGAAAGCCCCGCCATCGCGCGGTTCTCCCGGTCGGTTTTGGTTCGGAATGTATTGTCAATGTAAGGGATGAGGTCGTTGATCATCACAGGAGCGAATGAAGCTCCGAAAGTGGCGTGAGTCTCTCCGGGTTTTGCTCCGAAGATATAGTCGCAGTTGCCGTTGTCCATCACCACTATCATGGGAACGGCTTTGCCTGCAGCGATGGCATTGTCCATTATATCGGCCATATGGCCCTGCACATGCCATCCGGTCTCGTTCTCGCCCATTCCATGCTGAAGATACAGCACAGGGTATTCGGCATCCGGATTGGTCTCATACTCCGCCGGAGTATAGACAAAACATCTGCGTTGTCTGCCCTCCGTATCGGACCAATATCTGCATTCGCGCACCTGTCCGTGAGCGATGTCTTTATTGAAAGAATAATAGGCGGCCGCTTCCCGGCTTTCAGGAATCTCGATGCCCGAAGCCTCCCTGCCGCAGCCATAGAATGTCTCAGATGAAGGATCTATCACTGAGACCCCGTCTATGATCATAAAATAATAATGAAAGCCCTCCACAAGGGGATCCGTAGTAGCGGTCCACTCCCCTTTTTCATTCTTCACCATATCGTATTTCCTACCACATATATCGACTTTCACCTCCTTTGCCTCAGGAGCCGATATCCTGAATGTGGCTTTTGAGTCAGAATCCACACAGGGATAGGCGGCTTGTGGAATGTTTGTGGAAGCGGGGATGCCTTCCGCCGGACTGGCGGCAGATGATGATATTGCGGCAGCTACGAGTAAAACGGGGAGCAACGGTTTTTTCATGACTGAACTGTAAATAATAAAAATGCTCCGGAGCTCAGCTTTCCGGACACTCCGGAGCATTCAGGATGGTTTATGACTAATTTTAGCGAACGACTTTCTTGCCGTTTACGATATATATGCCCTTCGGAAGGGCATTGAGGTCTTGAGCGTTGTCGAGCACTTTGACGCCGTTAAGGTTGTAGACACCGGTCATGGCGGCCTTTGCGGAAGCTACGGCCTCGACAGCTGTAGATGCCTCTTTCTCCACAATCACATTGTTGATGTAGAATGTAGCGGCTGCCGGAGCGGAAGAGAGATTGAACGCCATGGTCTTGAAGCCGTCGGCTCCGGCCATTTCCGCCGTCACCTCATATTCAGGGAGGCTTACAGACTGCCATTCCGGCTTGGCGCTAAGGGCCGAGAAGCCACAGGTCCAGTGATGGTAGGCGCCCATATCGCCCTGGGCCTGAACGTCGATGGATCGGGAGTCGGTGCAGTAGTAGTCGAAGCTGACCTTATACTTCGCACCGGCCTCAAGGGCCTCGTTGAAGACGATGAAGAGCTGCGAATCCCAGGCATTCGCGGGATCGGCGGCGATGGGAGACTCGAATACATTGCCCGCACCGGCAGGATTGGCCACTACCTTCGCCGGACCACTCCAGCCTGCCTGAATCGATGAAGTCTCGCCGTCGGCAGCATTTCCACCCGTTATGATCGACGACCATCCCTGACCGGGATCCACGGGAGTCTCACCTCCTTCTTCCAAAGTATAGAGCGACATATTGGAGATGTAGAAGGTGCCTGTATAGTCACCGATATTGGCCACCCAGCGGTTGGGATCGCCATTCTCGGAAGTGCCTGCCGTGCCCTTGATGGTGACTGTATTCCAGTCAGACTTGATCTCGAAATTGCTGAAGTTGCCGCATCCGGCATAGCCGTTGGTCTGCTGGAATCCGGAAGTGATCGTGCCCGCGTCGCCCTTCACGTCGAAAGTGAAATAGTAGGTGGTGCCTTCGGTAAATTCAGCGTCGTAGGCTATCTGAGCCTCCCAGCTCTGACCTGCTGAAGGATTAGTCACCTTAAGGCTTTCACGGCCATCTTCAGTGACAACTTCGCGGCTTGATTCAAGACCCCATCCGATAAGGGAGGCGGAACCCGGATACATTTCAGCGAGAACATTCCTTGTCTCGGCGGAAGCGCCTGCTGCGATGATGGCGGCAGAGGCAATGAGTAGAAATCTCTTCATGGTTGATGAAATTTAATAAAGATGATTATGAAGGTTGTTATTGGCTCGCCGGAAGCCGGACTTTACTGACTTCCGGCGAGATTCAGGTATTCATCAGGTAGGTAAATCAGTTGTCGCCGAGTCCGTCGGCATATCCGCCGTAGGTAGGCTTGCGCTGAAGGTTGAGGTTCCAGAGACCCACGGGAGTGTTTGCCCTCCAGCCTGAGCCTTCAGGACTGTCGGTCTGGCACCAATGGCAGATACCGAACTGCTGCTCGACGGGAACGAGCTCGAAATACTTATTGATTATGAATCGGTAGTATTCACCCATTGCCTTGTGCTGCTCGAGAGTAACGTCGGCTGTCTGGATGGCGTTGCCGTTCTCATCGTCGATGCCCATGTCGAGCTCTGTGATGCGGATGAGTTTGCCGGAAGCGGCAAGGATCTTGAGCATGTTGACCACGCCCTCTTCGCGCTTCTTCTGCTCGGTCGGATTGCAGCTGTAGCTGATATGCATTTGCGAGCCGATGCCGTCGATCCGTGTCACTCCGTCTTCCTCCCATTTGGCTATCCACTTGACGAGGCTCTTCGCCTTGTCGTTGTTGTTGTAGGTGGCTTCAAGGTTATAGTCGTTGATGAAGAGCTTAAGGTCGTCGGGGTTGGCGTTTTCCTGCTCGGCGTAGTACTGGCGCGCATACTTCACGGCGTTGCGCACATACATGTCGCCGAGGTAGTCCTGCCAGTAGAATGCATTTGCGTCAGGTACGGTAGACTGATGCTTCAGGTCTATGTCGCCCCATGTGTCGGCGAGGCCTTCGTTCATGAGGTCCCAAGCCTTCACATATCCTCCGGTAGCGTCCATCATACCCTTTATCCAGCGTCCAAGCTCGGCGTCAAGCACCTCTGCCTTCTCCTCAGGAGTCAACGGAATCGTATTGGCGGAGACAATCTTCTCAAACACCACATCGTCGATGTAGAACGTACCGCCGGCAGGCTGCGAACTGAGGTTGAATGCAATTGCGGAGCAACCATCCGATCCGGCCTGATCGCCGGAGATGGTGCCGGTGTATTCATGTTCCTGCCAGTCGGTAGTAGCGTTGAGCGTACCGATAAACTGCCAATGGTGGTAGCTTCCGGGAGCGCCATGTGCCTGCGTGTCGATGGAGCGGGCGTCAGTAGCGCGGTAGCGGAACTTCACGTGCACTTTGGTTCCGGCCTCAAGAGGCTCATTGGAAGAGATGAAGAGCTGAGAGTCCCACGCTTCGGAAGGATTGGCGTTGTAGTTACACTCATACACCTTGCCCGTGCCCGCGGGATCGTCTACCACTCTTGCCGAAATATCTGAATTGCCGTGTTCGCGGGCGATGATGTTGGCGCTTTCACCCTTGTCGGCGTCGCCTCCCGACATCAGTGAGACCCCTATCTCCATTGCGGGAGCCTCGAGATGGGAGATCTTGATTGATTTATACCATATAGTGCCCACAAGGTCGCCGGTCTGGAAAAGTCCATGTGTTCCACCATCGGTAGCTGAGGTGAAGGTAATGGTCTTCGTCTCCCAATCGGTCGAATAGGGAATGCGGATACCCGCATTGTCGCTCCATCCGCCTACATTGCCCTGCACAGCGCCCTCGGCGGTAGCCTTGAGCTCAACTGTGAGCTGATACTCCACATCTTTCTGAAGGTTGACGTTGTCGAAAGTGAAATACTGCACCTCCCAGAAGTTGACAGCAGCCGGATTGTCGATCTTCAGGCAGCCGCCTTCAATTGAGAAGACGGTAGCGTCAGGCGACTGGTGCCAGTAGGTGTATTCGCTGAGCGATGAGAAGTCGAGCTCGAAGTCCACCACCTCGTTCTTCGCGTCAGGATCGAAGTCAAATTCCTTGTCGGCGAGAAGGCTGTTGAGCCACTTATTGTTCTGCTGTGAGTGCCAGAGCAGTGTGTGTCCGTAGATCTGCATTCCGACGTTTCTTGCGGCGTCGACGAAGCTGCGCACCTTATCGAAATTCATGGTGCCGTTGTCGGAAACGCATAAAGCATACTTCATGGCATTGCCGGCTGTCATCATGTCGAAGTTGGAGTTGGTCAGCAGATAGACGCTACCCTGCTTCAGATAGTCGTCTACGCTGAGCGCTGTTCCCAGCGTGAAGCCGGGATGCGCGCTGCGGTTGACGTATTCCTTGAGGGGTTTGTAGTCGTTAAGGTACTCGAACTCCGCGATTGAAGCGGGTTTCTCCACGATGTAGTTGTCTGTGTCGATATAGTCAGCACAGCCGGCAAGCATCGGAAGAAGGGCGAGACCCAGATGATATCTATTGAATTTCATGGTGATGATCAGTTTTTATAGACGGGATTGAAATCTAATATCGGAGCTATCTCGCGCGAGCGAACCACGAGCGTATCCTTCGTGCTGAACTGCCGGGGACCGAAGTCTACCTGATAGTCAAGATAGAGCACGTCGTGAGCGTCTTTGTCGCCCCAGAAGTTCTTGTCGCCTTTCTTGACGAACTTGCCGCTACCGGTAGCTGTCATGCCTTCGGTGGATGTGGAGACAGTGCAGTCATCGCCGCTGAACTTGAGCATCAAGTCGCAGGTAAGTGTCTTGACCGACTCTCCGTCAGGCACTACGGTGGAAAGCGGGAAGAGCACTTCCGTCATCGATTCAGTAGTAAGGTAGACCACCTCGTTCTTCTCTATATACTGCTCGTGGCGAACATCAGTGCTGCTGCCTGCCACCGCGTCAGTGATCTGGTCGACACCGCGGCGGAGGTAGCTTGCGGCCCAGGGATTGACATACTTCACGCAATAAAGGGTGAAGTCTTTGGGCTGTACGTCCCACGCGGATGCGTCAGTCAGAGCGGGATTGGAATCAGGTATGGCCGGAGTGCCGGTCAGGATCCTGTCGGCTCCGATGGCCTTCACCATCCTCACGGGAATCACATATGTCTCCTTTACGGAAGCGGGGTCATTGAAGAAAGCATCGGTAAGCTGCACCTTAGTGCCGAAGAGAGGAGTCTTGTCTTCCTTATGCTTTTTGCTTAGTGTCAAGGTATTGCTCTCAAGAGAGTAATAATTCTCCGGCATGGCCTTGACAGGAGATCCGTCGGGGAAGTAGAGGTCGGAGACAAGGCTGTTGTCTACCACTACATCTATCTTGAGGTCTTTCGGCTCGTAAGCTCCGCCCTGAGTCGCATAGATGTTGATCTTGTGTTCCAGATTGTCGGAGTTATCACCCTCGGGATATTCACCCAGCACTACGATCGTAGCGGGATATTGATTAGCGAAATATGCGGTGATGCCTCCATCGTAGTCAGGGAAGTCGTTGTTGCCGTTCTTGCAGGAAGCGGCGGAGAGGGCGAGAAGTATTCCAAAGCCTCCGATGAGGCCGTTCTTAAAATCAGTCATGTCGTTTCAGTTAATTTATGAATGTTACCAACCCGCGTTCTGCTCAAGCGCGCTGAACTTCAGCACGTCGCTGTACGGGAGTGGACCATAGATCATATATTCCTTATAGTTTCGGGTTTCCACTTCGATCTTCTTATATGAAGAGCCTGTGATCTCCATGCCCTGTGCCGCTTCGTTGAGTTCGCTTATGTTGGAGTTCCAGCGGCGGAGGTCCCAGAAGCGCTTATTCTCGAAGCAGAGTTCGAGTCGGCGTTCGTTGCGGATGAGCTTGCGCATCTCGTCTTTGTTGCCCTTTACCGATTCCAGATACGGGTCGTCGCCTATTGCATCGCCCATCGCGCGCTTACGGATGGCCTTGATCACGTCGTAGGCAGAAAATCCGTAGCTGCCGCCGTTTGTCGGGCCCCATGCCTCGTTGGCCGCCTCAGCATATGCGAGGAATATCTCTGTGAAACGGATACGGGTGGTGTAGTGATACTTCTCTACCTTGTTGGTGGAGTTGGGGTTCACGTCGCTGCGGAGGAGCTTGCGCATGTAGTAGCCGGTGCGGGTGGAGTATTCCGCCTCCTGATTGATGCCGTCGTTGTTGCCGGCGTCAGTGCCTGTGTGGATCACGCTGTTGTTTACGCCTAAAGTGCTGCCGTTGACCACCACGTATGCACCAAGACGAGGGTCGCGACCGGAGTAGGGATCATTGGCATTGTATCCGGAGCGGGAATCAGTGATGGGATAACCATTGGCCATCGGGAAGGCATCGACAAGGTTCTGGGTAGGATTGACGCGTCCTTTGCCGTAGAGTGTCGGGGGGAAGTTGTCTTCCTCGCGCGAGGAGCTTTCGGAAGCGCCGTCGCGCCATATCACTTCGGGATGATTGACTGATGCCGTCACGCTGTTGCCGATTTCCTCGGCCGTATACCAGAGATGACCCTTCTGGGGCATTCCAGCCACGCCGCCGATACGCTTCAGTACGTTGCCGGCACGGTTGGCGGCCTCAGCCCAGTCCACTCCCGACTGGTCGGAGAAAGCGGGACTTGCGGCGAGAAGCGCGGCCTGTGAGCCGATTGCTTCCGCAATGCGGCCGGAAAGACGAAGTGCAGTCGTAGCGCCGTTCACCCGGTTGTAGACAGCGGCGTTGACGCCTTTTGATTTATACTTATCGGGAACTTCAGCATCGCTGACATCCTTGAAGTCAAGGGGAAGGAGAGCCACAGCCTTGTCAACATCGTCGAGCAGCTGCGCCAAGCACTCCCTGAATGTGTTGCGCGGCACATTGAGGTTGGAGGTAGCGTTCCATGACTCAGTCCAGACAGGCACACCCATGAGTTCGCCGGAAGCGGTCTTGCCTGCGTAGTTCTGAAGGAGGTAAAGCATATTGAGTGCGCGCAGGCCGTAGGCTTCGCCTTTCAGGCGGTCTTGAAACATCTCGTTGATTTCAGGAGTTGTCGAGAAAGCCACCTCGTCTACCTTCTCAAGGAAGAGATTGCAGTACTGTATTGAAGCGTTGCGGTCGCGCCAGTTGTTGACGGATACACCGGTCTGTGAGTTCCATGCGCCTCCGGCTATCTTAAGATATGAGTTATCGAGCTGATTCGACACAGCGTCGTCGGTAGCGACATCGTTTTCAGAACTGCTTGGATAAGGCATCAGGATATACGCGCTGCCGAGGATCGCGTCGGCATAGTTCGGCTCAGTGATCATCGAGTTCTCATCCTTGATGTTCTCATTGGCAGGCTCAAAGAGGTCGTCGCACGAAGCAAGGCCCATCATGATCGAAGCCGCAGCGAAATATTTTATTATATTTTTCATTTTGTCGGGTTGTTAGAAAGTTATCTGGGCACCGATGTTGTAGAAACGAGACTGGGGAGCGGATCCCACATTCATCTCGAGGATCTTACGGTTCTTACCGAATGTCACGAGGTCGTCTCCGCTTACATAGACCTGAAGGCCTTTGACCACGGGACCGTTGATGATCGACTTCGGGAAGTCGTAGGTCAGCTGTATCTTATCGATGTCGAAGCGGTCTGTGCTGTACATCCAGAAGTCGGAGGTCACGTAATTGTTGGCTGCGTTGGTAGTGGTCAGGCGGGGAAGGGTCGCTGTAGCGGCTGTCTCCGGAGTCCAGCACTCGCGTGCCATCTCGGAATATTTGTTCTCGCCATACATCTGATAGTAGGAGTTGCCGTTGAGTGTGCCGTGTCCTCCGAAGTTTCCAAGGCCATGCACGAAGAGCGTGAACCCTTTCCACGACATCTGAAGGTTGACACCCATGAAGAACGGGCTGCCATACCATCCGCCCTTTCCGAGGAATGTCTGGTCGTTCTGGTCTACCTTGCCGTCGCCGTTCAGGTCGGCGTATCTGAGGTCACCTGCCTTAAGGCCGGAACTTCCGAGGGCGGACTGGTCGACAGAGGCGGCCTCCTCATCGGTCTGGAAGAATCCGAGGCACTTGTAGCCCCAGATGCCGTCGACGATGTGTCCCTGACGATACTGGTAAGCGTTCTCATATACTTCGTCGCGCTTCGTGGCCTTGGTGTCGTAGTAAGTGCCTGTGACACCCACCTTAAGGTCGAACTCTCCGAAGTTCTTCTTGAAATTGACAGCGAAGTCGAAACCGGTGCGCTTGTTGTCATTCATATTGACATAAGGCACGAATGAAGCCTCGGGATAGTAAGTAGAGAAGTAGCTCGGGAATTTAGTGGACTGATTGCTGATGAGGCCTTCGGTCTTATAAAGGAAATACATCGCGTTGAAGTCGATCATGCGGTTGGCGAGCTCGCCGCGTAGGCCAACGGTGAATTCCTTACGATTGATGAAGTTGAGGTCTTCGTTGTTGCCGCGCTTGGGATAGGCAGCCGATGTGCCGCCGACCGCCCAGCTGTACCATCCGCCGTTGGTGTAGTTGGCGGTATACATATAGTAGTCCGCGATGTCGATGTCCTGATGCAGGATTGCGCCTGAAGCGGAGAGCATGAGTTCGTTGATGGCGCTGTTGTCCTGAAGGAATTCCTCGCCTGTCAGGCGCCATCCGATGGTAGCGGCCGGCGACCATGCCTGACGGTGTCCGGGAGCGAGCTTCGACGAGTGGACGCCGGTCACAGCGAGATCCACATAGTAGCGGCGGTCGTAGTTGTAGTCGGCCTCGAAGCCTATGTTGGCGCTGCTCGTGCGGTGGTATTGGCCGGATAACGTACGCTGCCATCCGGCTGCGACTGCAAGGGCATGGAAGTTATGTACGTCGTCGAATGTGCGGGCATAGTCGAACTGGCCGGACCAGTACATGGTCTGACGGCTTGAGGAGCCGCCGATGTTCTGCTTGCCGGAGTGCTCGTCCTTGCCTTCGATAGTGACGGAAGTGATCTCATCCACACCGTTGTACTGGCTCCATTCCGGAATGAAGACCGCGTAGGAGTTATTGTAGCTCGTAGTGTAGGAAGTAGCATAATCTACAGCGAACTTGGTGTTGAAGGTAAGACCCTTTGTCACCATGCCGAGGTCGACGTTGACACCGGTATCGAACTGGAACTGGCGGCTTGTATACTTATTATAGCCGGCAGCCATGTAGTCGGCGAAAATGTTTGTCTTGTCGATCTGTGTGCCACCGAGGAAACATCCGTCGTAGATATTGGTAGTGCTTCCGAGCAGCTCCATCGAGCTCAACGCTCCCGTATTGACAAGGCTCACGGGAATGAAGGGAGTGAAGCGGTTGGGACGCAGGGAAGCCGCCTGCGACCAATAGCTGCCGAGGTTGGAATTGGCGCTACGCGCCCCGTAGAAAGTGGCGCTTGCGTTGACGTAGGCACTGATGAAGTCGGTGATGTCGACGTCGATGTTGCCGCGTACGCTGAAGCGGTCGGTGAAGTTGTGCTTTGCCTCCCCTACCTTAAGATAGTCGCCCTGACGGAAATAGTTGATGTTTGTGTAGTAGCGTGCGCGCTCGTTGCCGCCTGAGATCTGAACGGATGCGTCCGTGCGGTTGTAGGCCTTCTTCAGGTAGTCGCCGGAATACATGTTGAGATTGGGATAGCGGTAGGGATTCGCGCCGCTTCCATAGTTATAGATGTCCTCTGCCGAATAGCGTGGAGCGAGGCCGTCGTTGGCAAGGGCCTGGTTGTAGAGGGTCATGTATTCAGCCGAGCCTAAGTATTCGGGAGTAGACTTGGCCACATGCCATCCGGTATTGACGCGTGCATTGATGGAAAGGGGTGCGTTCTCGCCGCGCTTGGTAGTGATGTAGATCACACCCTTTGCGGCACGCGCGCCATAAAGGACCGTAGCGGCGGCCCCCTTGATGAAGGTGATGTCCTTCACTTCGGTGGAGATGACGTTGTTCATATCGCGGACCACACCGTCGATAAGCACGAGGAAACCCTCGTTGTCCGCATCCATACCCCAGAGGGAGTTGCCGTTGAAACCGGAGACGTAGCCGGAGATGGTTCCGGTATTGATATCGTTGATATAGTTGACCTCCATCAGCTTCTCCAGGTCGAGCACTTCTGCACCGCCGAGCATATCGCCGCTCTCCACAGTGCGGAAAGGCAGATGCACCTTGTAGCCGGCCACAGAATCCGCGGCCTCGTCGTTGGCGGCCGCCGCCTGAGGGACGCACATTGCCGCTAAAGCTACCATCGGGAGGATCTTATTATAATTTGTTGTCATAAGTTTTCTTACAGTAAGGTTAGTTTATACTCCATTACCATCCCGGATTCTGCTCGAAACCTGCATAGATGTAGGTGTCATCACGGAGAAGCGGAAACCAGTAGTGCTTCGTATCGAAGTTGCGTGTCAGTATCACTTCTTCACGGAACTCAGCCACTTCGGCCTCGGCGGGATCGTTTTCAGCGTAGAACTTCTCGTCGACACCCGAGACACGGATGAACTCCTGAGATGTCTTGACGCAGTATTTCGGCTCGGTGAGGAGAAGCCAGCGCTGAAGGTCATTGAAACGGAAGCCTTCGAAGGCAAGCTCTACGGCGCGTTCGCGGCGCACCTCATCCATATATGCGTTGCCGGTATACTTATCGGCTACATGGCCTGCGCCCACGCGGTCGCGAAGCCTGTTGATGGCGTCAACTGAAGTCAGCTGGCACTTGCCCGACTTGCCCTGCTGTCCGCCGAATACCGCAGTAGCTTCGGCATACATCAGATAGACGTCGGCAAGACGCATATAGGGGATATAGCTGTGTGGGTTGGGACCGTAGTCGTCGGATGAGCCGGAATCATACTTCTGGCATGTGTGGGGTACGAGTTTCTGATAGAAATAGCCCGAACGCGAAGCGTTGGTGATGGCACGCATGGAGCCGCCCGTAGCGAGGCCGGCATATTTCATGGCCTTATCCGCTGCATCCGGCTCAGCATTGATATACTTCACACCGTCGAACACGATGTCATGGTAGAAACGCGGGTCGCGACCCTTGAAGGGGTGCTTGGGATCCCATCCTGATTCGGGATCGTCGATAGGAAGACCGTTGGCCATGCCGTAGTTGGCCACATAGTTTGCAGTAGGCTGATGGATATGGTTGTCCTGTGCGCAAAGCTGGTTGGGTCCGAAGGTACGGCTGAAGTTATAGCGGGTATATGACCATCCTGCGGAAGGACCGCGGAGGAGAGCCTCCTTGCCGCCGGGCTGCTCCCAGCTTCTGCCTGAAGTGAAGAAGAGCTCGCTGTAGCTGTTGTCGACTCCGGAAGCCTTCTTATGGTCGTAGATGTTGTCGTAGTCAAACGAAGCGAACTCATACTGCGTCTGTCCGGACTCCACGAGCGAAATGATCTCGCCAAAGGCGTCGGCAGCCTTGCGGGCATAGTCTTCGCTGTAGCTATAGGTCTGACCGCCACCTGTCTGAGCGCCATGCTGCATAAGCGGGCTGGCGGCCCAAAGATAGTTCTTGCCGAGGTAAGCGAGGGCCGTGATCTTATTGATGCGGAGCTCGTTTTTGCCGAGTGTGTTCTTTCCGGCAGTGGTGTTGTCCCAGTTTACGGGAAGGAGCTCCGCAGCCTTCTGAAAGTCGGCGGCTGCCTTGTCGGCGCATTCCAGATAGGAAAGGCGCTCCAGGCGCGGCGACTCGGTAGCCGAAAACACCATATCCACGTAGGGAAGACCACCGAGAAACTGCATCATCTCGAAGTGCCACCATGCGCGGAAGAAGTAGAGCTGACCGAGTATGAGGTTCTTCTCTTCAGCAGTGCCGGTGAAGTGGTTGTCGATCTCCTGTATGCCCTTGTTGGCCTTGGCGATGCAATACCAGGCATGGCCCGCGAGACGATGGTTGAAAGCGTCGTTGGAGGTCGGGTCGAGTCCTGACTTATTCGCGGCAAACCAGAACTGGTTGTTGCTCTGCCAGGCATAGAAGTTTCCGAGGTCGATCTGGGTCTGGATTACGCGGTCTGATTCCGCCTGTGGATTCATGACCTCGTCGTCGCCGAGATTCCATGATGAAGTCCAGTAGCACTTGGCCTTGTCAGGGATGCAGTTGTAGATCTCCTCCACATATCCCTGCATATTGGTGAAATTCTTGAAGGGAGTGTCGGAAGAGACGTTTGAATCCGGCTCCTTGTCGAGATAGTCCTCGCAAGAAGTCATTCCGGCTGTCAGGGTCATTCCCAACGCGATGGCTCCAAAGAATTTTATATATCTGTTCATGATTGGTTGCATAATGTTAGAAGTTGAACTTGATGCCTAAGTTGAAACGGCGGAGTGTAGGATAAGCGCCGGAACCTGCGGAGCCCGCGAAGTTTGATTCGCGGTCGTCGGGCATGCGCGACCAGAGCCAGAGGTTATTGCCGTTGAGGTAGACCTTAAGGTTGTTCATTCCGAGCTTCTTGATCCAGCCGCCGTTCCATGTGTAGGCCACCTCGACGTTTTTCAGTCTGACGTAGGAAGCGTCGTAGAGATACTGCGTACCGTTGCTGTAGGAGCTTGACTGCGAATACCAGCGTGGCAGCAGCACATCGCCGTCGAGGTCATAGCCGTTCCACCACGAACCGAGGTTGTAGACGTTGTCGGTGTTGTGGCTGAATGATGTCAGGCCCACGTCGCGGGTGACGTTGGTCACGCCATAGAACTGAACGAAGCAGCTGAAGCCCTTCCATTCATATCCGATGGTGGCGTTGTAGGTGTTCTGCGGAGTGCCGGTGTATCCGTAAGGAGCTGAGTCCTTCTCGTCTACAATGCCGTCGCCGTTGAAGTCTACGATATAGTAATCGCCGGGAAGGCGGCTTTCGTTGTTGATGTCATGGCTGGGGGCTCCGTAGAGTTCATCAAGCGAGTTGAGGAATCCTCCGCTGATGTGGGAGTGGGTCTGGCCGATGGCAAATCCCGCCTGCTTCTGATAGTCGGGCTTTAGCTCCGGGTCGTCGCGGAATGTAATCTTATTCGCGGCATGAGTCATATTGAGGTTGGCCCAGATGCGCATGTCCCTGCCTATAGGCTTGTTGAAGCGGAGTTCGAATTCATAGCCTGACACTGTAGCCTTACCCAGGTTGGCGGTAGGAGGAGTTTGGCCGAAGTAAGAGGGCATAGAGCGGTCGCCGCCGCTGATGAGGATGTCGTCACGCTTGTCCTTGAAGAGCTCGACCGTACCGGAGAACATGCTGTTGAGGAACGAGAAGTCGATACCGAGGTTCATCTTCTTCACCTTCTCCCAGTGGGCATCGGGGTTTCCGAGCGCGCTCTGGCGATAGTAGGAGTAGATGGAGCCATCTGTATATACTCCCGGTGTCGCCTTGTCGCCGTAGCCTGTAGTGACCATCTTGGTGTTGCCGCCATAGGCCCACTGGTCCATGTAGAGGAAGCGAGCGCCTGAGTCGTCGCCGATTTCGCCGTAGGAAGCGCGTATCTTAAGTTCCTGCCACCAGTTGTCGAGCCCTGCGGCCTTCCAGAACTTCTCCTCCGACGGACGCCAACCGATAGCTCCGGAGTTGAAGAAGCCGAAACGGAAGCCCTTGCCGAATTTCTCGGAGCCGTTGTAGGCGCCGTTGTATTCCACGAAATAGCGGTCGTCAAAGTTGTAGGTCAGACGGAACACCCAGTCTTCACGGCGGATAGGGATCATCGAGCCGGTAGCCACTTCCTGACGTGTCCATACGGCAGTGGCGCCGACATCGTTCTTGCCGAACTCGCGTGCCCAGTTGAGCTGCACCTGATAGTTCATGTTGCGGACAGTGTTCCAGTTCTGCACTTCTCCGCCCTGTGTGCTCCACTTGTTGCCCGGCATATAGTCGAACATCGTGGTCTTGTCGTAGTTGGTCTCGGTCTGGACCATACCGGTCTCAGGATCGATCCATTTGTGCTGAGGACTGTTGTTAAGGTCGTTGATGCCACGTGATGCCTCACGGAATCGGTTGTCCCATGAAATCATACCCATAAGGTTGAGGCCGGGAGTGATGAACTTCAGGTCCTGGTTGAGTACGAAGTCGGTAGTGATGGAAGTATCGGTGGTCTTGAACGCGCCGCCCATGGCGAGCTGCTCCGCGGAGTTGGCCACCTGCGACTTAAACGACGGATAGTAGCCGAAAGAGCCATCGGAATAGATAGGGAGGAATACGTCCGGGGCGATGTTGTAGACACCGGCCCATACCTGCTGGTTGTTCCAGTTGCTCTGGTCGAAAGAATTGCCGTCGCTCGGCCATGTGGAGCGCCTCTGCGCGGTGGAACCGGCAAGGTTCACCTTGAAGGTAGTGGTCGGAGTAAGGGAGAAGTCGAGATTGGAGCGTGCGTTGATGCGGTTGTAGCCGAAGCCGGTGTCATATCCACGTCCGTTGTCTATGTCCTTGAACATATCGCCCTCGCTCACGAAGTCGATCACTGCGAAATAACGTACGAACTTCGTACCGCCGCTGATCGAAACGTTGCCGTTGTAAGACATCGCATGGTCTTTGAAAAGATAGTCTTTCCAGTCTACGTTGGGATAACGCTCAGACTCCTCAAGATTTGCAGGATTACGGTATTTGTCGGCCACAGCGAGCGGAGTCATGTATGACCAGGAAGACCCCATGATGGGAAGCTCGTGCATCACGGCCTTGTTTCTCCAAAGAAGAGCGTCGTATGAATCCATCTTATCGGGAAGCTTGGAAATGGTCTTCATGGTCGCGGTGAAGCCTACATCGATCTTTGCGCGTCCTTCCTGACCGCGCTTGGTCGTGATTAGGATCACGCCGTTAGCGCCCTTCACACCGTAGACCGCGGTTGCGGATGCGTCCTTAAGTACGGAGATCGATTTCACCGAACTGACATCGACGCTGCTCATCTCGCGTTCGATACCGTCGACGAGGACAAGGGGGGCGCTGTTGTTCCAGGAAGAGGCACCGCGGATGGTGATCTTCGCGGATTCATCGCCCGGCATGCCTGAAGACTGGACGGTGACGACACCGGGGAGGTTGCCGGTAAGGGCGGCGCTGATGTCATGCACGCCTGCCGCGCGTTCAAGGACCTCGCCTGTGGTCTGAGTGATGGCTCCCACCACCGACGCCTTTTTCTGCTGGCCGTAGCCGACCACCACTACTTCGTCGAGGATTTCGGAGTCTTCCTTCATGACCACGTCTACGACCTTACGGCCGCCGACCGCTATCTTCTGGTCAGCCATTCCTACATAGCCGAAAATGAGGTGGTCTTTCTTGATGTTAGGTACGTTGATGGTGTAGTTGCCATCCATGTCGGTAGCCGTACCAATGGAGGTGCCGTCTACTCTGACAGTCACGCCGATGAGCGGTTCGCCCGACTCATCGACCACATTGCCTTTGACAGTATCCGCCCAGGCCGATATCGACCCGGCCAGAAGCATGACCATCAGCAACGCGATGCAGCGAAATGGTTTCTTTACATTTTTCATCGCTATTAAATATTAAAGTATAATGGAAAAAATTCTCAATCTATATTCTCCGCATTGGAGGCGTAGAGACCTACGACGGTGCCGGTGAAGCCACCGGCCTCGGCTGTGGAAGTGAAACCGGCATCCACTTCATCAGCGAGCATCTCCCAGTTCTTTCCTCCGTCGGTGGAATAGTGGAATCCATAGTTCCGCCCGTCGCCGGAAATCTTGAAGTCAACATCGGATAGGGAAGCGTCGACTGGTATCTCCGCCAAGGTATGGATACCGTCTTCAGCAATCTTTCGCACCTCGAGCTTATGGGAATCACCCTTTTTCGTACGCGCGAGGAGATACTGGTGGGTCTCGTCTTTAAGCACCAGCATTCCGGCGAGCTGGCTGTCAGATTCGGGAATGAACGTCATATGCGTGCAGCAGTTGAAACTGTGATGGCAAAGGCGGCGGCATACATAAGGAAGCACAGCTTTCTCGCTCGACTTGACATCGGCACATTTCACAGTGAGGTGGCCCGGATTCTGAGTGAGGGAATAGTAGTCGGCGGCCGGGCCGCGGAGTGTCATCCATTCATGGTCGAGAGTGGAGTCGTTGAATTCGTCTTTGCGGCTGTAGTTGCCGAAAGTGAGCCTTTCAGCCCTCTTCACTCCCGGCTTGCTTCCGAGAAGGGGAACAGTCTCTCCGTTCTCTACGAAACGAGGCCATCCGTCGGCAGTCCAGTTGACCGGCATGAGGAATGTCTCGCGGCCGAGGTTCTCCTTACCTCCCTCTACCGGGCGGCATGCAAGGAAGACACCCCACCAGTCTCCTTCCGGAGTCTTCACCATATCGGCATGGCCGGCGCAGGTCACAGGATTGTCGCGTGACGGGTCGAGCGTGCGCTGAGTCAATATGGGATTTCCTTCCCATGGAGAGAACGGGCCAAACGGAGTCGGACCTTTGTAGATGACCTCGCTATGCCAGGAACTGGTGCCGCCTTCAGCCGTCATCAGATAGTAGCTGCCCCCTTCCTTATAGATATGGGGACCTTCACACCAAATGGGCTTTTCCTCCGGACGGCACCCTTTATTGACTACGATGCGGCGTTCGCCTACACACTTGTCGGTAGCAGGGTCGAACTCCACCACACGAACAGTACGGTGGCCGTCATATTCAGGTTTACCCTCCGGCGCGTCGTCATTGTTGACGATATATCCTTTTCCATCCTCATCGAAGAAGAAAGCCGGATCAATACCTGCCACTTCAGGAAGCATGATGGGGTCGCTCCATTCTCCGAAAGGATCCTGAGTCTTTACGAAGAAGTTGCCGGCTCCGACATTGGTGGTCACCATATAGTATGTCTGATTCGCGGGATTGTAGGCGATGTCGGGCGCGAATATACCGCCGCTTACGTGCTGCTTCTCCAGATTGACAAGCTGAGACTCCCGGGTCAGCACATGGCCCACCTGCTCCCAATTGACGAGATCTCGGCTATGGAAAATGGGGACACCCGGGAAGAAGGTGAAGGTAGATGTCACGAGGAAATAGTCGCCGTTGCCGTTGGTGCAGAGCGAAGGGTCGGAATACCATCCTGCGAGCACCGGATTGAAATAGGAGCTTTCGTCAGGAAGGGGATTTGTCTTGTAGAAATCGTCGTCGCCTTCATAGCTGAATGAGTCGAATATCGCCACCGAGCTCTGAGGGGCAATTCCTGACTTATTGGCGGAACAGGCCGTCATAAAGGTCAGTGCGCTTAGAGCGATTGCGATGTCAGTGAGTTTTGCCATATGAGTTGTTGTGTTGTTGAATTGTCAGGTTAACGGATGCAAAATTAGTCAACTTCTCCGATATATACGCGCGCAGACATTTCTATATCGTCACTATTCGTCACATCGTATCGGAATTGCGTCTCATTTTCGTAAGAATCCGTAACATGATTTTTCAATACATTTATTTTCAATAGATTACCAATGCGACATTTTTACAGGCCATAATCGGCAAGTAAAAATCCAGAACGTATCTCCCGGAGTCTACGACGAGCGCGCACGACACCGACGACCGCATGGATGCCTACGTAAAGAAAGCTGCGGCCGACATGCATCGCGCATCTCGGGCCGCAGCCATTACCTAATAACTAAACCTATAATCAATCTTTACTAATTCCAATCAATTTCATTAGACGCCGCCTTAAGGCCGGGGCTTAAAAACGACATCCATCTTACGGTTGCAAAATTACAAAGAATCCCGCAAACAGACGTTTCTGAATGTAAACGATATATTGCTTCACGATTCATGCACATTCAAATCTGAATACAATAGATACGAATCAGTAAAAAAGGTCAGAACTTCACGTCGGGCGTGGCGCCGGCAAGGCATTTCTCCCTGTATTCGGAGGGAGTAAAACCGGTATAGCGCTTGAAATGCGATGAGAAATGAGGCTGCGAAGTAAACCCGATCCTGTAGGCCACCTGCGTCACCTCGATGTCAGGCCGCTTCAGGAGCTCACAAGCGCGCTTCAGCCGGATATTGCGTATATAGTCGCTCGGGGTCATGCCTATGAGATCCTTCATCTTACGATGCAGATGAGCCCGGCTCACACCTACTTCCGACGACAGACGCTCCACATTAAGGTCCGGATCATCGATATGGGCGTTGATTTCCTTCATGATGCGGTCAAGAAGCACTTCATCGTTACCCTTCATCTCAGGAGCATCGATCTTTCCTTCCGTGTCCTGCGCTCCGGAGTACTTGCCCTTCATCCTCAGCCGGTTTTCTATCAATGTGTCTACGAGAGCCTCAAGTTCCTCTGTATTGAAGGGTTTGCCGAGGTAGCCGTCGGCTCCCTTGTCCCAGCCAGCCATACGGTCGGCTACAGCCGTCTTAGAGCTTAGAAGCACTACCGGAATGTGGCTGGTCTCCGTATTCGCCTTAAGGCGCTTCAGCAGTGTGAGACCATCCATCTCGGGCATCACGACATCGCTGACCACAATATCAGGCTTCCAGTCGGCTACTATCTTCAGGGCCTCGACTCCGTCGGATGCCTCCTTCACCTTATAATAGCGGCCTAAAAGAGAAGCTATATATCCGCGAAGCTCGGAATCGTCGTCGATAACGAGGATTTTATTACCTGCCGTCGAGGGCGCAGACCTCGACGGCAGGTCCCCTGCAGGGGACGCACCGGCCACCATCAGGTGCTTGCCGGCATCCGAACCGGCTGCCGTGCCCTCGATGAGCTCTCCTTCGGCATAGGCGCCTTCGTCAAGAGGAATCAATACGGTGAAGACACTGCCTTTCACTCCGTCGCTGCGGTTTGCTGCGGAGATAGTCCCATGATGAAGCTCGACAATGCGCCTGCAGAGATCGAGACCTATGCCGAATCCCATCGTAGCAGCGGCATGGCTTTCCCGCACGCGATAGAACGGCTCGAACATTTTAGACAACGCCTTGTCGTCGAGTCCGATTCCTGTATCCGTCACACTCACCTTCAGACACCGGCCAAGCGTGCCGTCGGTCACGGTATCGACGGCGACATCTATCTTTCCTCCGTCTGGAGTATACTTTATGGCGTTGGATATGAGATTGACCATTATCTTGTCGAAATTGTCGCGGTCGAGCCATACCTCTCCGGGGTCGCATAGCCCGGTCATCGACAGAGTCTGCCCCTTATCAGCTGCCTGAGGCCGGAATAGCTCAACGAGTTCCCCTACGAATGCCTTCACATCGGTCATCCTGCAAGCCAGCCGCATCTTTCCCTTATCAAGCTTCCTGATATCAAGAAGCTGATTGACAAGGTTCATCACGCGCTGCGCATTGCGGTGCATGACGTTGAGCTTAGCCGTAAGTGCGGGATCGTGGTTCTCCTTGAGCATAGTCTCAAGCGGACTCATGATAAGGGTCATCGGGGAGCGGATGTCGTGAGAGACATCCATAAAGAACTTTATCTTGTCTTCATTAGCCTCCTCTTCCTTTTTCTTCTTGAATACCATGAAGGCAAGCGCCGCCATAGACAGGAATATGGCCAGATAGACAAGTTTTGCCCAGACAGTAAGATACCAGGGCGACGAAATCTCTATTCGTATCCTCTTCACCGGAGACGTCACATTATTTTCAAGCGCGCATATCTCCAGATCGTATGTGCCGGGATCAAGATGGGGAAGATTGATTGTGTTTTCACCCGGAGGGCCTGTGATCCATTGCTCCTTCTTGCTGAGACGCCACATATACCTTACGTTGGAGGCATCGCGGTAGTCCATCATGGAAAGCCTGAAGGTCAAGGCATTGTCGCGATAGGGCAGCTTCAACGACATAGGACATCCGCCATTGCCGGGGACAGCCTCACATCCTTTCTTATTGGCATAAGGGGCTATGCGCTTTCCATTGATGAAGACAGCCGATACCTTCACTCCGCTGCCGAATCCGGGAGCCGGAAGCGAGTCGGGCACGAAAGACGTGATGCCCAGATCGCTTCCCATATAAATCCTGTTGTCTTCGCGGGAGAATCCTATATGGTTGAACGAAGTCTCCACCAGGCCGTTGCCACCATAATACGATAGTATGGTGTCGTTGTCGGCGGGCACATAAGAGAGTCCATGCATGGTGGCGATCCACTTCCCTCCTTTACGGTCGCGGACTATGCCACGGATATCATTGTCGCTCAAGCCGTTTTTTGTAGTGAATTTCTCTATTACCCCCTTCGCAGGATCGAAATGTATGAGGCCGTGGCTCGTACCGACCCACACGCTTGAATCCGTAAGGCACGGCACTATCGCAAAAGTGGCTCCTTTCAGAAACGGATCCTGCTCAATCTCTATCATCCTGTTTTTTTTCAGGTCGTAGCATGCTATGCCGCTGAAGAGGCCGATCCATAATCTGTCGCCGCTTCGTGTGAGGCACGTGACATATGGATTGGTAAACGTATTGCCAGCCGACTTATACGGAATCCATTCCTTCTCTCCAGTGGCCTCTCTATATCGCATCAGACCGATACCATGGACACCTACGAACAATTCACCTGAAAGTCCCCGGGAAGTGAATAAACAAGTGTATTTCCCGGGAATATCGAGGTATTTACTTACCTTTCCGCTGCGTAGGTCGAGCAGCCATAAGCCGTTGTCGACCACACTTATGATGGCTTTATCGCCATCCATCACCTCTATGTGGGTGATCCTGTCGGCACCGGGAACGACAGCAGACATGACCACCTTCCCCGACTGGTCGAGCATCAGGATGCGCCCTTTGTCGAGGCAGGCTATGACATTGCCGTTCCACATTCCGAGCGCGCTGAAGCCTCCGTCGAAGTCGGGATAGTAAGCGTCAAGCTTCCTATAGATAAAAGGAATCGATTTTTGCGGAACCATCACTATGCCCCTATAGTCACAGCCAAGCCAGAGGGTTCCGTCTGGAGCGTTATATACCGAACCGATCCTGGCTGTATCTATATTCATGAAGGGGCTGTAGATATCCGTGCATTTCAATGCGGTGTCATCCCCGGCAGCGATGCGCCAAAGGCCTTGACCGGAGGTAGCGATATAGACTGCGTTGCCTGCCGTATTGGAAAGACTCTCAATGGATATAGAACCATCGACATTCAGGCGTGACAACTTTCCGCCGGAGGAATCGAGCCGATACAGGTCAGACAGCGTTGAGACAAGGACGTTGCCGTCTGCCTCCATCGCCAATGCCTGGATATAGTCGCCGTCAGAGACATTGACGGAATTGATCGTTCCGTTGGAAGCCATGATATTAAGGCGTCCGTCGTTAGTCCCCATATAGATACGGCCATTGGGACCGCATGTTATGGTGTTGACATCCTTTTCCATGTCGCCGCTGTAGTATTTCACTGCAACAGGATCGCCTGCATCATCGCTCACCACATATATGCCGACGCCCGACACTACAAAAGTGACAGTCCCGTCTGACTGCTCTGCGAGACCGATAATATAGCCGTAGAAATCCTCTGAAGGGAGCGCGATGGTCAGGAAATCGTCTGACGATGATCGATAGAGGTTGAGACCATTGGCAGTGGCCACCCATACACGCCCTTTACTGTCGCATATCACTCCGAGGATGCGGCTGTCGCTGAGGGATCCGGGGCTGGAATCGTCATGCCGATAGAGATCATACGTATTTCCGTCGAAACGAAGAAGACCTCTGTTGGAGCCTATCCAGATAAAGCCTTCCTTGTCCTGACAAAAACCGGTGTAGTTTCCGGCTACTACCACCGGGTCGCTGAAGAGGCGCCCGGTACGCTGGACGGCCCGGCATCTGACGGACACCGGAATCATCGTCAACAATATGATGATCAGCAATATTATGCGTCGCATGTACAGAACGGTATAATGCTAAGGTTACTATGATTTTAATCAATGATGTAGGTTACGATTTTGCAAATTTACAAAAAAAATACGATATACAAGCATTTTTTTTCAACAAATGTCCACTATTTACATAAAGGCACTGTTTGGTTACGAAAACTAATGTGGAAGTTACGAATACAGACACCATAGAGAAGCTTTACAAGACGGCAATACAGGATTTTTCACTAACTTTGCATACGTAAAAAATCAAATCGCATCATGACCATAAAGACACTCATCAAGACATTCGCAGTACTGACAGCCAGCCTGCTGACAGAGCAGAGCGCCTCAGCGATCGACCATCAGGGCATCACTTCAACCACACACCTTGACGGATATTTTCCACTGATCACTTCCATGGACACCAAACCCTCCCCTACTCCGATCCTGATCGATCCCGACGACCTGAAGGGAGTTGCCACAGCTGCGGAAAACCTTTCCAAAGACTTCGGTAAAGTGTGCGGGACGGACGCAATGATCGTCAAAGCATCCAAGGCAGATGGAGCCTCCCTTCCCGAGCGCATCATAGTGGCGGCATCATCGGAAAGTCCGCTTATCAAAGACCTATACAGAAAGAAGAAGCTCAATGAAGCCGACCTGAAAGGGAAATTCGAGAAATACGTGATGACTACCGTGGAGAATCCATATCCCGGAGTGAAGGAAGCACTCGTGATAGCAGGAAGCGACCGAAGAGGCACGATCTACGGCATCTATGAGCTTTCCGAACAGATAGGCGTCTCGCCATGGTATGACTGGGCCGATGTCTCCCCTGACAGACATGAGAGCCTCTATATCGCTCCCGGAACATACACGGCCGGAGAACCCGCGGTGAAATACCGTGGCATATTCCTCAACGATGAGGCTCCATGCCTCACTGGCTGGGTAAAGAACACTTACGGCACCAACTATGGCGACCACCGTTTCTATGCCAGAGTGTTTGAACTCATCCTCCGTCTGCGTGGCAATTTCATGTGGCCCGCGATGTGGAGCTGGGCCTTCTACGCCGATGACCCTGAAAACATGAAGACCGCCGACGAGATGGGCATCGTCATGGGTACTTCCCACCATGAGCCCATGGCCCGCAACCATCAGGAATGGGCAAGACACCGCAACGACTACGGGGCATGGAACTACTCGACAAACCAGAAGACCATCGATGGATTCTTCATTGAAGGGATAAAGAGGATGAAGGATACGGAAGACGTTGTGACCATAGGCATGCGCGGCGACGGAGACGAGGCGATGAGCGAGGAGGCCGATGTAGCTCTACTTAAGAAGGTGATTGATAATCAACGGAAGATAATCGCCAAGGAAACAGGAAAGAAAGCCAAGGAGACTCCACAGGTGTGGGCCCTATATAAGGAAGTGCTCGACTATTACGACGCAGGGCTGCGCGCTCCCGACGACGTGATATATCTCCTTTGCGACGACAACTGGGGCAATGTGCGCCGTCTGCCAGACGCAGAGGAGCGCAAGCATCCCGGAGGATGGGGAATGTACTACCATGTGGACTATGTAGGGGCTCCACGCAACAGCAAACTCTTAAACTGCACTCCGATACAGAACATGTGGGAGCAGCTCGAGCTGACCTACGACTATGGAGTGGATAAGCTATGGATCCTAAACGTAGGCGACCTGAAGCCTATGGAATATCCCATCACTCTCTTCCTCGATATGGCATGGAATCCAAAGCAGTTTACCGCCGACAATCTCTTAGGCCATACCCTCCGCTTCTTCGAGCAGCAGTTAGGACCAGACCAGGCGAAGGAGGCCACAAGGATATTCAATCTCCTCTGCAAATACAACGGGCGCGTCACTCCGGAGATGCTCGACCGCAACACCTACAGCCTGCATTCCGGGGAGTGGAAGCAGGTGGCCGACGATTACATGCGTCTTGAAGCAGAAGCGCTACGCCAGTATCTGACGCTCGATCCGGAGCGGAAAGATGCCTACAATGAGCTGATACTTTTTCCGCTGCAGCTGATGGGCAACCTCTATCAGATGTATTACGCGCAGGCCATGAACCACGCGGCTTATGAGAATGGACTGCCGGAAGCCAACTATTGGGCGGCGGAAGTGAAGCGATGCTTCGACCGCGACGCAGACCTCATGAAGAGCTACAACAAGGAGATAGCCGGAGGGAAATGGGACGGAATGATGACTCAGAAACATATCGGCTATACGAGCTGGAACGACGCCTTCCCAGCCGAGATACTTCCCGAGACCTTTACACTCGACACGCAGACTCCAACGGCCGGAGGCTATGTCTTCATGCCCTCTGAAGGAGCCATAGTGATTGAGGCTGAGCATTTCAACCAGGCCGTGGATCCGTCTTCCTCCGCAAAATGGGAGGTGCTTCCCGACATGGGCCGTACACTCAGCGGAGTTGCGGTGCGTCCGTATACGGAGAGTCCGGAAGGAGCCGTATTGAGATATGCAGTCTCGATTCCGGATGGTACCGACAGCGTGAGGGTGCATGTGGTCACCAAGTCGACTCTGGCATTCCAGCGAAAGGAGGGACATAGGTATACCGTAGGATTCGAAGGCGGAGAACCAGTGGAAATCAATTTCAACTCCGACCTAAACGAGGATCCGCAGAACATCTACAACGTATTCTATCCTACCGTAGCACGTCGCGTCGTGGAGAAGAGCATACCGGTCAAAGCAGCCAAGACCGGAGAGACGATTCTTGAAGTAAGACCCCTCGACCCGGGAATCGTATTCGAAAAGATCGTAATAGACCTCGGTGGCTATGAGCCGGCCTATCTCTTCGGAAAGGAATCAAACCACAGGAGAGTGAGATAAGGACCAATACAACACAAGCCTCCCCTGATTTTTCTTCAGGGGAGGCTTTCATGTAATAATGATTTTCAATAGCGGTCGGAGGTGCGGATGGTGTCTTTCCAGATGTGGTCTTTCGGGAAGGGCTGGCCGCCCCAGGCCTTCTTGTTGGTCCAGGGCTGCGGAGCGTCGCTCCAGAAAGGATGCGTGGCGGGAAGGCCGAGCGGCAGGAGCGAGAGGGAGGTCATATAGAGGGAGCCGTTGTTGGTATACCAATCGGCGATGTTGGGCTGACGCCCTGCAAAGCCTATCGTCAGGTAGCCCCCATCGTTGAAGTTCTCCTTGCCGTCATACATATTGTGCATTACTTTCGTCAGCGCTGCTCGCACCTGGCCGTTGCTCAGGCCTTCCGGAAGTTTCTCATAGAGGGCCATGAGGGCGAGGGGCTGCATGGTGGCCATGCGGTAAGGTATCGAGCGGCCGAAGACGGGGAACGTTCCTTCAGGAGAGATGAAGCGCTCAAGCACGATGCTGTATTTCCGGGCGCGCTTCAAGGCTCTGTCATAATACTTCTGATAGTCTATGCGGTTGCGCTTCCCGGCCTCCTGCATGGCCTTCAGGGTCTCGAGATACATGGGATGAAACACGTAGCTGCTGTAGTAGTCGAAGGCGAAGTCCGGACCGTCGGAATACCAGCCGTCGCCGGCATACCACTCCTCCACCTTGCGTATGGCCGAGTTCACGCGATATTCATCGCAGTCGGCGCCGCTCTTGGCGAGGAAGCTCTCGATGAGTGCGGAGAAGAGGAGCCAGTTGGTATAGGGAGGATCTATGTGGCGGATATTGGTGAAGTTCTTGATGTAGCGGTCTTTTGTAGTCTGGTCAAGGGGTTCCCAGAGGGCATCATAGGCGCGCAGGAAGGATTCGGCGATATATGCCGCATCCACCATCACCTGTCCCTCTCCCGACCATAGCAGGCAGTCGGGGCTGTTCGGATCCACAGCATTGGCATAGGCCTTCAGTGCCCATTCACGGAGCTGCCTGCGCATCTTTCCTTCCTCGGTGTCGTCGTCGGGAAGGGCGAGCCAGGGAGCGATTCCTGCCATGAGGCGGCCGAAAGCCTCCATATAGGTCACTTTCTTATTGCGGCCGTCCCAGTTGGGGCTTACCTCCACGAGCATATTCTCCTGCAGCTTACCCTCCGCCATGTTTTTCAGGATGGGAGCCGCCATGTCGTAGGCCAGCTTCGCCCAGTAGGCACGGTCTTCGCTGGCTTCCTTCTCAAGCATGCGCACGTATTCGCTGGCTGCCAGAAGGAAGGCGCCCGTCCCGAAGTTGCTGGTGGAATTGCGGTCTACCACCTGGCCCGGAATGGCCTTCTCGCCGATGGGCTGCACATAGCCTACGGATCCGTCTTTCTGAAGGGCGGTCTTCGAGAGATAGTTCCAACCCTTCTGTGCCGCATCAAGATATTTCGGATCCGTAAGATAGCCGTTGTTGATACCCCAGAGCAAGCCGTAGGTGAAGAAAGCCGTTCCGCTTGTTTCCGGACCGGGAGCATGCTCCTCGTCATACATTGAGCGGCTCCAGTAGCCGGCGGGCTGCTGGCAGGCCACTACGGCATCGGCCATCTTACGGTATTTATCCTCGAAAAACTTCCGGTGTTCCCAATCGGCGGGAGCATCCTTGAGCACCTTGGCGAGTCCGGCGAGCACCCAGCCGTCGCCGCGTGCCCAGAAATCCTTCTTTCCATTGGCGCTCTTGTGCTTGGGATATACGTATTTCGCATCGCGGTAATACAACCCCTCCTCAGGGTCGTACATGATGCTGTCGCTGACCAGCACGTATTCATAGAGTTTGTCGAGATACTTCTTGTTGCCGGTGATCTTATTGAGCTTAGTCATGACCGGCATCACCATGTATAGGCCGTCGGCCCACCACCAATAGTCAGACTGCGGAGTCGACATCTCATACTCCATCACTTCCTTAGCCCTCTTGATGCGCCGGTCGTCAGGAAGGATGTTGTAGAGGTCGGCATATGTCTGGAAGCATATCTGCCAGTCGCCGAAGAGCACATGGTCGTCGGTCTCGCCGTAGTTGTATTTCCATTTGGATCGGTCGGTGCCTTTGGCGCCTTTCCATCCGTTGTGTTCCGCCCATTTCTGCGAATAGTCGAGCCATTCGGGGTTGCCTGTGATGGAGTAAGCCTCCATATTGCCGGTATGGTATGCGGCTTCGTCCCAGAAGGCGTTGTGTTCGGCAGGATGGGTGGCCTGCCAGTGGTCGTTGACCTTGGTGATGATGTCGCGCACGGCCTTCGACTCCTTTGTGGTCGCCGCCGAAGCTGAAAAGGCGGTTGCTGCTAAAAGCGCAGTCCCCGTTATCAGTGTCTTTATCTTCATGTAAGGTTAGATTATATAATTTTTAGTTCAAAATTTTAACTTCCTAAACATCCTCCCCCATAAACCCCTTAAACTTCCTAAACCTCCTAAACCAATCAGGGCTCGGCCGTGACTGTCTCAGTATCGACTGGCATCTCGAGATAGGGATTGCCTGATTCGTCAAACTTCACTGGAATCCATACATGGCGAGAATCGCCGAGGTTTTCGGGGTTCCATCTGTCGGCCATGAAAGTGAAGCTGTCGCCTATCTTCATTATATAGGTGCCCTGGGTGTCGAAAGTGGTCTCGGCTCCTTCTCCCCTTGCCGGATTCACATCAAGCTGTGTCCATTCACCCATTATGGAGTCGGCGCGGAGCAGACGTGCGGCGTTTGGCGCCCAGCCGGTGCAGCCGGAAGTGATCATCCAGTAAGTGCCGTCGTGCTCCATTAGTGTCGGCGCCTCGTTGTGGCCGCCGGGAGCCACACGTATATATCGGCCGGTGTGGTCGGTATAAGTCGGATCGAGTTCCGCTATCTGGAGTGTGAGGTTGTCTTCCGATGAATATATATGGTATGCCCTTCCATCTTTGTCTACATAGATGGTCATGTCGCGGGCCATCTGTCCGCCGTCGAGGTCGCGCTTCACGAAGCTGCCCTGTCGCAGCTGCCCATACCATGGTTCGGACCACCATTCCATTTCCGGATCCCAAGCCGCATTGCGGTCTTCCTCGCTCAGGTTTTCTGGGTACACACCTGGGTTCACGCGCGCGCTTCTGATAAACTCAAACGGACCTTCCGGAGTGTCGGCTACCGCCACTCCGGCCTGTGCCGCCGCATATCCGCGGTCTTTAAGCTCGTGGTGAAACCACATGACGTATTTCCCCGTTGTCGGATTGTAGACCACCTTGGGGCGCTCGATCTTGCACCCGAGTTCCAAGGGATGCCCTACGGAGTCGAGAAGCTGCAGCACAATGCCGCGGTTCTTCCAGTTGCGCAGATCGGAGGATGTATAGAGCGACACCCCCTGCTGCATGCTTCCGGGTGTGCCGTCGCCGCGGTGCTCGCCATACCAGTAGAACACACCGTCCTTCTCCATTATCATTCCGCCGTGGGCATTCACGTGGACGCTGTCGTCGGCAAGGAGCGTCTCGCCGAGAAGCAGCGGCATCTGGGGATCAGTCTTCTCCCTGGATGCCGTAGAGCAGCCCGAAGCAGTAATTCCCAGCAATGCCCCCACTACTGAAGCTTTAAATATTCCATTCTTCATATCAAATCGTTTTAGTCAATAGTCTGCTCAATATATTCGCTCGGAGATAAGCCATATTCCTTTTTGAACACCCTCCGGAAATAGGAAGGGCTGTTGAATCCGGTCATGACCGTCACCTTCGCTATGTCATGCTCTCCCGAGCGAAGGATTTCCACTGCGCGTGCGAGCTTGATCTTTCTTGTAAATTCATTAGGTGTAAGGCCTGTAATGCTTTTCACTTTCCTATATAGAGTGGAATGGCTCATACACATCTTATCCGTGAGAAAAGCGATGTCGAGTTCCTGCTGCTCTATATTTTCCTCTATCAATCTTCTGAATCTATCGATAAATTCCTTATCGGCCGGCGGGAGATCGCGAGTGCAGTCTCCATTCGACAGCATATCCGACTCCTGCGGGCCAAAGTCTTCATCATGGAGAACGTCAGAGGGAGCGGGACATTCCGAATCAGCCGGGACTTCAGCTTCAGCCGCCTTCATATTTATGTAGCGGATCGACAGCCTATGGCGGGCCTCTATTATGTTGCGTATGCGCGACAGAAGGAGTTTCGAGCTGAACGGCTTGGTGATATAGGAGTCAGCACCTGATTCATACCCTTCCTCTTTATCAAGAAGGGAATCCTTCGCAGTGAGGAGAATCACCGGAATATGATTCAGCGTAAAATCATCCTTGATCTTCCTGCATAATTCAATTCCATTCATCTTCGGCATCATTATATCGCTCACCACGGCATCGGGAACAATCTTCCTCACTATCTCCCAACCCCTCTCTCCGTCTTCTGCAGTCACCACATGATAGGTAGATGACAATGAAGTCTCTATATATGCCCTGACATCCTCATCGTCTTCCACCACCAACACCGTCAGCCGACTTTCCTTAGAATCCATACCGGCAGCGTCCTCCAAAGAGCCACGAGATTCATCACCTGCCACATCCGCATCCTTATGCCGGGCAGAGGGATAGGAGTTATCAGCTACAAACCTCACTACAAACGTGCTGCCTTTCCCTATTTCAGACTTCACGCAGATTGAAGCCTCATGAATCTCCACAAGGTTCTTCACCAATGCAAGGCCGATTCCGGTACCAGCCACTTTTCTATTGTGGGCCCCCTGATAAAACCTTTTAAATATATGTGGAAGTTCGTCGTCAGATATTCCTTCGCCTGTGTCGGCCACTATGAGATCGACGTATTCGATTCCGTCCACATTCTCAGACTTAAGCGACACTGAGATCTCCCCCTGTCTTGTGTATTTCGCGGCATTACCTATCAGGTTGTTAAGAACCGTAGTTATTATCTCGGAATCAAAATACACATCGCGGCCTTCCATACGGGCTACATCAATCACATAAGATACATGGCGATTGTTGTTAAGCTCCTTGAAACGCAAGGCCACTTCCCTCACGACGTTTGCCATATTTCCATAGGTGACCTCCAGATGCCTGTTGCATGTCTCGGTCTTACGGAATTCAAGAATGCTGTTGATCAGATTCAACAGGCGTATCGCGCTCGACCTTATCGTGTGCAGTTTCCTACGATTCTCATCGCATATATCGGTAGAATTGACCATATCCTCTATGGGCCCGATAATAAGAGACAGCGGAGTGCGAAGTTCATGAGTGACATTGGTATAGAACATCAGCTTCTCTTCGTTGAGCAATCTATCGACCCTACTGTTTTCCCTCTCAGTCTCAAGATTCTTCTCAAGATCAGACTTGTAACGGTAGAAATACATGACTACCGCCAATATCATCAGGGCGACCAGTACATAGAAAGTCTTCGCCCACCATGTAAGATAAAGCGGAGGAGTGATGTCGATGGTCAGAATAGTCTCAGGATCAGACCATTCGCCTCCGAAATATCTTGTGCTTATCCTGAATTCATATTTTCCGGGTTTAAGGTTACGGTAGACTGCCTCGTTACGACCCTCTGAATTGGTCCACACATCGTTGACACCCTTCATATTGTATCTTATCTCGGAATTTATGTCGGTCGAGATATCCGGATCGCTGAATTTCAAAGTAAATGTGTTGAGATTGTAAGGGATACTCATCCGACCGGAATTTACAGGGAGACTGATCTCTATGTCATGATCGATGCCTTTTGAATCATTTGCAAGCATTTCAGTCACCCTTGTATTGCTGGAAGCCGAGACAGAAGACGCAAAATCAAGGTCGAGCACCTTCATACCGTTGAGCGAACCGAACAGAATGTTTCCGCCCGGAGTCACGGCAGACGCGCCTTCAATGAAGCTACCCAATAATGCCTTATTGGCTTTGTGGAAGAAGGAAAGCCTGTCGGCTGCGATGCTATAGCATGCTATCCCGTCTTCAGCGCTTATCCAGGCCCTACCGTCACGTCCGAATTCAATCGCCTTGAAATTGGAGGAGTGAACACCATCGTCGGTACGTATCACTTTCTCCAGTTTCAATCCCGACTGATCGCAAATGGCCAATCCGTCTCTGGTAGCAATCCATATCCTATGGTCGGGACCTTCCTTAATATCGTTGACTGTGCTTGAGGGAAGGCCATCACGCTTATCAAGCAATGCCGACCGGTGTCCGCTTGAATCAAAAGCCAGTATTCCATGACCGAAGGTCCCCACTATAAGTGTTCCCCCTGAAGCCAGCAATAAAGACGTAGCATAAAAATCCGACATCTGACCATTGAAGAGCGTTGATGGAGCGGCAACGCCATCCCTCCCGATCTTATAGATGCCGTTGTGGGTAGCCGCCAGCATTCCGAATCCCGGCATGGCAACAAAATCCCTAACTTCATTATCGATGTCCTTAACAGGTGAAAAACCTGATTCCCCCTTCTTCATCCGGAAAGCACCGGAATTTGAGGTGCCTACCCATACAGTCTCCTCATCATCCTCATAAATACACCTGACCGGGGTCAACCGCTGATGGAGCAGAGTGTAGGACCTGTGGGAATCGCCCGACACTCTCGTCAATAGGCGCTCCCCTCCTATCCATACATCCTTTCCAGATGAGACCCTCACACTCCATACCGGGGTATCATAAAGAGATTTTCCATCGTCGGCAGTAGAAAAATAGAAGGATACCGGTCCTAAGGCAGGATTGAGGACGTCGAGTCCATGCCCGTTATAGCCTACCCATTTGTTGCCATATCCATCCTCGAAGATGGCGGAAGGAGCAGAAGAAGAGAGTTCCCGAAAACCGACAGGCGTGGAGCGGCCCGGTATCCTGCCGATCTCCGCCGCATTCAGTTTTCTTCCAGAAGGGGAAAACAAGGATATGCCGCTTGACGTCCCGGCCCATACCGTGCCGTCGGACATCGAATGAATGGCTTTGACAGGCCCAATCGGCAGGCCCTTGGAATCCGACATCTCTCCTGGTCGGCTGAATACACGACTGAATGGATCGAAAATATACACACCCTCATCCGTTCCCGCCCAGACATAGCCGCCGGAAGCTGCATAAAGGGAATATACGGATCCTTTCCTACTCTCATCCAAATCCGTACCGAAACAAGGGAACTCCTCATACTTCTTAGTAGTCAAGTCTATCCTGGTCATGCCGAAGGATTCATGACCTAAATACATATACCTACCGGATGGATCCTCTACCGAACACCAAATCCTATAAGGAAATCCTTCCGGATCGGAACTGAAGATGCGCTGGAGTTCCCTGGTAGACGGATTGAACTTCTCAGGAGGACTGTTGTAATGAGTGATCCATATCTGACTGTCGGAGGATACGGAAAGCGCCGTGATGTCAGACGTGTTAAGAGGCACGTCGACGGGAGTGATCTTCCCAGTGGATTGACTGTAGCAGAAAAGGCCATCAAACCTGGAACCTATCCACAACAGATCGTCGTCTTCAGGATCCTGCAGCACGCAATTGAGTTCACTCGTAGTCAGGCCTGAGTTTTCTTTGGTAAACCTCTTAAAGCTGTTGCCGTCAAATCTGTTGAGTCCATGATTGGTCACCACCCATACGTATCCATGGGCGTCCTGGCTTATATAACGGACATAGTCATCACACAGCCCATCGTCATGATTAAGACTTATGCGCTGATAGGAAGGCAGGCCCATCGCAGAAGACACTAATGCCATAGCCAGACAATACAAGGTCAGCAGAAAACATTTCATTTCGGTATTAAATTTAAGTTCCCATTGCAAAGTTAGCACATTTATTTAAATTATCAGCATTGTAATCATTCAAAGCAAAGCGAAAATATGTCAAAACCTCATATAAAGCTCCTCCGGCCCAACGGCAATACTTAGAGTTAGGCCATAAACACTCCCATACACCCATATACGAGGGGCCAAGGGGTTAAAAATATTGCAAAGATATGTAAAAATATGTCAAATGACACATCTGACATATTAAAGTGCGTAATTTGACGGATTTTTCCGACCTCACAACAGTTTATCTGAGTAATTTTGTGCCGTTCAATCCGTGGCTTCATGACACAAGTCATGACCGCGTCAACCGACACGGAAATCAACCTAACAATAATAATACATTAACCACTTATCTAACACTAATGAGAAAAGAACTCTTCTTTCTGTGGCTCTTCCTCCTATTGATAGGGACAGCCACGATGACAGCCCAGCAGTATCCCCTGCATGGTACGGTGCTGGACGAAAACGGTGAAGGCATCATCGGAGCCACCATCATGGTGGAAGGCACTTCCAACGGCACAGCCACCGACCTTGACGGCAACTTCACCCTTAATGTAAGCAACGGAGACGTGATCTCAGTCAGCTACATCGGCTATCTCGCCCAGAAGATAAAGATCAACGGCCAGAAGGATCTAAAGGTCACCATGCTCGTAGACAACCAGCAGCTTGATGAAGTAGTGATAGTAGGCTACGGCTCCATGCAGAGAAAGAACTTCACAGGTTCGGTTTCGACCGTAAAGGTCGCAGACTCTCCCCTCTCCCTCATTCCCACCTCCAACGCAATGGACGCCCTTCGCGGGACAGTGACAGGCATCACCGTATCGCAGCAGCAGGGTGCAGGACAGGTGCCCTCCATGGTAGTGCGCGGACAGAAATCGATCAACGGCGGCAGCGACCCGCTTATCGTGCTCGACGGCGTCATCTTCCAGGGAGCTCTCCGCGACATCGATCCCTCAATCATAGAGTCGATGAGCGTACTCAAGGACGCTACTTCCCTTGCGGCCTACGGTTCGCAGGCCGCCAACGGCGTAATCATGATCACTACCAAGAAAGGAGTAGAGGGCAAGCCCCTCATCACACTCTCCACTTCATGGGCATGGTCTAACGCCGCCTCAAAGCCCGACCTCCTGAGCCCGGCAGACTACATCAGAAAGAACAATATCCTCGCAGGCCTCGACGAAAACGCCGACCCTACATGGATGAGCAAGTTCGAATATGAAAATTACAAGAAAGGACAGACCACCGACTGGTTTGACTATTCCACCCGTACGGGCCTTATGCAGAACTACACAGTATCAGTATCGGGCGCCAACAGTAAAGTCAACTATTACGCATCGGGATCCTATACAAAGCAGGAAGGCGTAGTGATAGGCGACGACTACGAACGCTTCGTGATGAACACACGCCTTACTTCCGACGTAACCGACTGGCTGCAGCTCGGAGCCCAGATGAACTATTCACACAACAACTATTCAGGCCCGACTACCTACGACCTCTATCAGACCACACGCCTCAGCCCCTACGGACAGCCTACCCGCCAGAACGGAGAAGTAAACAAGTATCCCGTCAATGAGGGCGCCTACCGACTCAACCCGCTCTGGAGCGTGCTCTCCAACACCATCGACGACCACGACATCTACAACACCACCAGCCTTAAGGGACACCTTATCCTCAAATGTCCATGGGTGAAAGGACTTCAGTTCCGCATGAACGGCAGCTTCACCCTTCAGAACACGGAACGTGACTACTTCACCCATGAGGGTTACTACGTACGCGAGATGTCGGGCGTAGCCATCGAGGACGCTGACGCCTACTATACCGACTCCGCAGTGGCCGGCTATCTCGCTTCGGCCAACGGCTACAACTATTTCCGCAAAGACAAATCATGGGTATGGGACAACATCCTCAGCTACAGCGGACAGTTTAACGAGCACTATGTCGACGCCACCCTCGTCTACACCCGCCACTCCTAATAATATCAGAGCCGCCACATTAACAGATCCGACATCAAGTCCCACGGCAACACCAACCACGGCTAAGACGGCCT